>JABMQB010000308.1 GCA_013203525.1 Mariniphaga sp. | reverse complement strand
TATCAGGGTATTCCAATCCTGCGTGTTCTGCCTGTTCGGGCGAATAAAAATTCACAAAACTTTCATTTGGAAATTTATTGTTTAGATATTCAAAAACTTGATCATAAAAAAATTCTGAAGTCAATTTATATTTTTGGGTATGAACCGGCATAGCTTCCAAAATAACAGTTACTGTTGCCAGGGCTTTTGCTTCATTTATTTTTTCCAGAACATTACGGTAACCATGTATAAAGTTGTTAGTTTTATAGAAATGTTCAAAAGCTTCGCGAGCCGATTCCCGAGTACCCATTTCCAATAATTCTATTCCAGCACTATACCTTTCTTCTGCTGCCTTTTCGCGAGCCATATTTAGTTCAGAAATATATGTTTTAGGTTCTTCAATAATGTTCAGGGCTGCAGGCGATTGCCTGATTTCTTCAGAAAGTTTATTTACCTGCTCCATTAATCGCACAGCACGCCCCCATTTAAAGGATTGGTTAATTGATAATATCTGATCCATTTCTTCCTGTGACCAGTTAATAGCCAGTGGGTAACCATCTTTTAGGACAGTTAATGCGTTCTTATTGTTGGGATCAGATTTTAGACGTTGGACCGACTTTGAAACCGCTGAAAAGTAATTGCCTTTTTGAAGTGCCTTTTTCCCGGTTGAACAAGCTGAAAGAAGAATAATTATTACGAAAAGAAATATATAGTATTTTTTCATGGTAAATAGAATTAATATCCAAATGTTTTAAATACTAAAATAACACAAGTTTAAATGAATAAGCATGAAAATTTACATTAATATATTTTTATTATTTATGTTATAGTGTGCCTGTCGAACTAGGTATTAATTTACACATCACTTTCGACAAACTCGGGGCGACATTGAAACACAATTTACTCCTCTCCTTTTGCCTTATCCCAAATTTTATCCATTTCTTCCAGCGGCATAGCTTTCAGGTCTTTTCCTTTCTGAAGAGTTTCACTTTCGAGGTAATTAAAACGTTTGATAAATTTCAGGTTGGTTCGTTCCAGGGCTGCTTCCGGATCAACCCCATAAAGGCGGGCAGCATTCACCATGGCAAAAAATAAGTCGCCAAATTCAGCTTCAATTTTATCTTTTTCTACTTCTTTAATCTCATGGCTAAGTTCGTTTATTTCTTCTTTCACTTTATCCCAAACCTGCTCACGGTATTCCCAATCGAATCCAACGCCACTGGCTTTTTCCTGAATCCGGTTAGCTTTTACCAGCGCTGGCATTGCTGCCGGCACTCCCTCCAACACTCGCTTATTTCCACCTTTTTCTTTTAATTTTAAGGATTCCCAGTTCTCCAATACTTCCTGAGCATCATTAACAATTACATCTCCAAAAATATGTGGATGGCGATAAACCAGTTTTTCATTGATTCCTTCTAAAACATCGCCCATATCAAATTCACCTTTTTCCGACCCGATTTTTGCATAAAAAACTATATGCAACATCAAATCACCCAACTCTTTTTTTATTTCCTGCAAATCACCCTGAAGAATTGCATCGCCTAATTCGTAGGTTTCCTCGATGGTCAATTTCCGCAGCGATTCAAGGGTTTGTTTTTTATCCCACGGGCATTCTTCACGCAGTCTGTCCATAATTTCAAGTAAGCGCTCAAATGCCTCTATTTTTCTTTGCATAAGTTATAATCTATAATAAATAAAAATACGTCGGAAAGATACAAAAGAAAAAAGTTAGATTTTTTGAACCTTTTTGTTTTTTGGTGTACAGGTAAAGAGGGAATCAAATAAAATGGTATTCAACAAAAGAAAATATATTATTCTTTCAGCGTCAATTCTAATCCTGGCATTAGGATTTTTATTAATGAGTAGCAATCAAACATCAGAAGGAGAATATTTTTACGAGAACATGTTTAACTTCCGCAGAATTACATTAGCACCAATTATCATTATATTTGCCTACGTAATTATTGTAATTACAATTTTTAAAAAGAAGTGAAAATCCGAAAAGAAAAAATAGAATTTCTGCCCGACCATGAATTGATGGCCCTGGTTGCATCAGGCAATGAAAAGGCATTTGAAATTATTTATGAACGGTATAAAAACCGCTTATACTATTTTTTTCTACGGATGCTTGGAGAATGCACAGAAACTGCAAATGATTTCCTTCAGGAACTTTTTATTAAGATAATTGACAAACCTCATTTTTACAATCCAAAATATAAATTCTCGACCTGGATTTTTTCAGTAGCAAATAACATGTGTAAAAATGAATACCGAAAAAGGAAAACCCGTGATTTTGTTACAATCGAAAGTTTTGAGAATAAAATCACACAGGAAGATACAATTAAGGTAAAGGTTAAAGCAGAAGAAAGAATCAATTTTATATTAGCCGAAATTGATAAACTGAGTGAGGAATTGAAAACCGTAATGATTTTAAAATACAAAGAAAAATTTTGTCTGAAAGAGATTTCAGAAATTACTGATGTGCCTGAAGGGACAGTTAAATCAAGGCTGTTTTATGCCCGGAAAGAATTATCGAAAAGGCTATCTGAATTTAACGATTAAATTAAAAGTTATGAGTAATAATTTTTTAAACGAACAGGAATTACATAATCTTTTTGAACAGGATTCAAAAGGATTTGAACCCAATCAATCTGTAAAGTCACGATTGCTATATTATTTCCAGGTTAAAAGCAGTTCGTATAAAATCAGGCAAAATTCATTTAGCGGAATGTTTGGATGGTTATTCAGCATGAAAAATCTTCCGGTAAAAGCTACAATGGCATCGCTTATAATTGCATTTTCAATGATTAATATACAAGAAAATAATCCTATTACAGGACAGTCGTTTATCGATTCGACAGCACATGATAACAATATTTATTTAGACAGTGCAATGTTGCTGCCTTTTAGTAATGACACAGTTACCATAAATCTTTAATATTAAATTATTAATTTAAATACTTCTGAAACCGCATAAAATACTTGTCAAACTCGGTCTTTAATAAATCATATTCTTTTTTGTTTACATTCATCTCAACTATTCGGTTAAAATAATACAGGTTTTGCCTGATTTCATTTGAAATAAGTTTTTGATGCGATTGCTTAAATGATGAGAAATATTCCAGGTTTTCCATAAAATAGTCTTTCAATGTAACTGATAATAATGCCGAGCCATCTGTATCGCCAGCCATATTTAATATATGAACCTGTTCTACTGAAAATATATCATACGGAATTTTTGATCCGGGAAAAAGCTTTTGGCATTTTATAATCAGTTCAATTGCTTCTTTAGGCCTGTTATTACTAATAAAAGTTAAAGCCGCCTGGTTAAAAAAATTTCTGATCTGATATGCCCCAACATTTACAACATTATTCCAATCAACATATATATTTTCATCATCAATATTACCCCATTTAAATTCGTCCATCAGCTGGTGATACGATTTTTCAGGATTTGAATTTGGCAGGTTCATAAATCCAACCTCGTTTTTATAATCGCCGGTTAAACAATAAACCAAACTTTCGGTTTTTGTATAATTAAGCAGGCCATATTTATCCGGAATGGTTGATGATGTAAAACAAATAGGGCGGGTTGCTGCATTGGATGCAACAATATCCCAAAAAGCCAATTCATGTTTATAAAGTATTCTTAAATCTCCCAACCTTACCGGAATTGTGCTGATTTTGTCATTTTGCGCAATCTCAAAATTCAATTGTTTTCCTGGCAGGAAATCTGTAAAAACACCATTTGACAACCTGACTTTTGACGATGAATTGTCGCTTCCTATAATTTCCAATCCATCTTTCCATTTTATTTCCTTTTCAAACCTATCAACAACCGGAACATATTCCAATTTTCCAAGGTCGTATTTTAGTTGAGGAATTGCCATATTCAAACCCTCATCGTCGTATTTTTTATTTCGTAACTGATTGAGAAACCAGTTTGCCGAAAGGAAAGGCATAATTACTATTCTCACATCTGTCCTTATATTCTCCACTTCCTGGCAATAAAGTAAAGGATAAGTATCGTTATCGCCGTTTGTAAATAAGATTGCATTTGGTGGGCACGATTTTAAGATATTTGCTGGTAAATCTCTTGCTGTAAAACGATCGGATCGATCATGGTCATCAAAATTTTGAGTGATTAATAAAACAGGAGATAAAAATGCAATGGCTATTGATAAATATCTCACTATTGGTTTATTTGGAATTAGTTTATTTATCCATCCTGAAATGGCAAAAACACTTAAACCAATCCAAACACAAAAAGCCAAAAATGATCCTACAAAAACATAATCGCGTTCGCGGGGTGTAATGGGCACTTCATTGATATATAAAACCAACCCTACCCCGGCCATCAGAAAAATTGCAGCTACTACGAAAAAGGATTTTCGGTGGTTTAAAAAATGATGTATCGCTCCTGTCAATCCCAATAATAGCGGAATCATAAAGTAACGGTTCCTTGCCTTGTTTTCCTTCATCCATTCAGGCATATTATCCTGTGAGCCAACATGTAATTCATCAATAAATGAAATACCGGTTATCCAGTTTCCATGCAATAAATCACCCCGCGCCTGAATATCGTTTTGCCTGCCCGAAAAATTCCACATAAAATAGCGGACATACATAAATCCCAACTGATATTTAAAAAAGAACTTTAACTGGTCATTTAAAGTCGGAACTTCCAAAATACCTTCTTCGGTCCTAACTTTTTTTCCTTTAATATTTATCCATCTTTTATAAGCCTCCGGATGCCCTTCCTGGTTGCTATACATCCTGGGAAAAATCGTAACCGAATTCTTATCATATTTTACATCAGCTGAAAGATTTATTTTGTGATATTTGCCTTCGATAATATCCCATGAATAACGCTCATTTGCCTCAATCACAGGCGAGTTGTAATTTTGCCCTTTTATCAATGGCCGTTGTGGATATTGTTCTCGGTTAAGATAATTTGTTAAAGAATATACATTATCAGGCCGTCCGAAATTAACCGGTGTGTTTGTATTTGACCGGATTACATTTACCGAATAAATTGAAAAACCAACCAGAAATAACAATATTGAAAATACTATTGCTTCCGATAATTCCTTTTTATGCTTTCGGAAATAACTCAGTAAAAAAACGATTACCAGAAGAATACAAGCAATTGCCGGAAATATTCCTGAGTGGACAGGCATGTTAAAATTATTTACAAAAATCCGATCGGAAAAGGCTATAAAATTAAGAACTACAGGCGATAAAACTGAAAGTGTAATTCCAATCAATGCACTTCCTGAAATAAAGGAAATTATCAAAACTTTGAGAGAATACCCATACTTTCTAATTCCAATTATTAATGCAATTGCCGGGAATGCCAAAAGGTTAAGTAAATGGACTCCAATGCCCAATCCTGCCATTAACGCGATAAAAAATATCCACCTCATACTTTCGGGTTGCTCCGATTGCAACTCCCATTTCAATGCCGACCATATTGAAATTGTGAGAAAAAATATGGAAAGAGCATATACTTCGCCCTCCATTGCCGAAAACCAAAATGAATCGGTAAAAGCAAATGAAAGTGATCCAATAAATGCGCTTCCGGTTATTAGAATTCTGCTGTCAGAAAAGTTTTTGGCAATCCGAATAATAATCCAAAACAAAAACATAATTGTTAGCGCACTTGAAAAAGCCGATAACAAATTTATGGCTGCTGCAACTTTTTGTGGATTCCCAAACGAGAGTAATGAAAACAACCTTCCAAGAATCATAAAAAATGGTGCTCCCGAAGGGTGGTTAACCTCCAGTTTTGCAGCCGATAAAATAAATTCGCTACAATCCCAATAACTTGTTGTTGGTTCAAGTGTTATTGAATATATCACAAAAGCAATTGCAAAAACAATCCATCCCGAAATATTAATTAAATGGAACTTTATCTTCATGAGCTTTACTTTTCAGTACACAATTTCTCCGAAAAGTTCAAAGGCAAAACATTAATAAATCCTTATATTCAAATCCTCAAAAATTATTTACTTTGTATAAATAAAAAATACAGCCATTTGGAAAAACAAATTCATCTCGAAGGAATTGACCCGTTAGAATTTTACGGTGTTAACAATGCAAAAATAGACTTAATAAAATCATTCTTCCCCAAAATAAATATTGTTGCCAGAGGTAATACTTTGTTTATACAGGGTGAAGAGACGGAAATAAAAAAATTTGAAAAGATATTTGCATTAATCCTTGACCATTATTACCAGTTTAATGTGATGACCACTGAAATTATTAGCCAAATTCTGGTTAATGATATTGAAGCCATAGAAAATGGTTTTCCTGAAAATAACGGCATATTATTATATGGCAACAATGGAAAACCAATAAGAGCCAGGACACCAAATCAACGTATATTAGTTGATGAAAGTAAAAAGAACGACCTTCTTTTTGCTGTTGGCCCTGCCGGAACAGGTAAGACTTATACGGCTATTGCACTCGCTGTTAAAGCTCTTAAAAACAGAGTTATCCGACGAATTATTTTAAGCCGCCCGGCAGTTGAAGCCGGTGAAAGGCTTGGGTTTTTACCCGGCGACCTAAAAGAAAAAATAGATCCATATCTGCAACCACTTTACGATGCGCTAATGGATATGATTCCGGCAAAAAAACTGGAAGAATTTATGAAAGACGGAACGATCCAGATTGCTCCACTGGCATTTATGCGGGGGCGCACATTAAGCGATGCTTTTGTAATTCTGGACGAAGCACAAAATACAACCCTCAATCAAATTAAAATGTTTCTCACCCGGATGGGGCCTAATGCAAAATTTATTATTACCGGCGATATAACTCAAATTGATCTACCAAGCCGTAGCCAATCGGGATTGGTTCATGCCATGAAAATACTGGATGGAATTGATACAATTTCAATTATTGAGTTTAATAAAAAAGATATTGTACGCCACAAATTAGTTCGCGATATTGTGGATGCATATGAAAAACATAGTATTAATAAGCAAAAATCTGAGGAGAAGAGTTAAGAAAGTAAACAGTGAACGGTGAACAGTAAACAGTGGACAGTAAAATAGTAACCTAGTAACAAACAACAAAAAACATATAAAAATGAGTAGCGCATTAACAAAAACCGATTACAATTTTCCAGGGCAAAAAGATGTTTACCACGGAAAAGTAAGGGATGTTTATAACATTAACGATGAGTACCTTGTAATGGTTGTTTCCGACCGGATTTCAGCATTTGATGTAGTGCTGCCAAAAGGAATTCCTTTTAAAGGACAGGTATTAAATCAAATTGCGGCAAAATTCCTGGATGCAACACAGGATATTGTTCCCAATTGGAAAATCGCAACCCCCGATCCAAATGTCACCGTCGGGCATCATTGTGAACCTTTTAAAGTGGAAATGGTAATTCGGGGATATTTAACAGGCCATGCCTGGCGCGAATACCGCGATGGAAAAAGAACCATTTGTGGAGTGCCAATGCCCGAAGGAATGATTGAAAATCAAAATTTCCCAGAGCCTATTTTAACGCCTACTACAAAAGCCGATGAAGGCCACGATGAAGATATTTCGCGTGAAGATATAATTGCGCAGGGACTGGTTTCGGAAGAAGATTACTTAATGTTGGAAGATTATACCAGAAAAATATTTCAAAGAGGTACAGAGATAGCTGCAGAAATGGGACTAATCCTCGTTGATACCAAATATGAGTTTGGCAAAAAGGATGGAAAGATATATTTAATAGATGAAATACATACACCCGATTCATCGCGTTATTTTTATGCTGAAGGTTATAAAGAAAGGCAGGATGCCGGCGAAAAACAAAAGCAACTCTCTAAAGAGTTTGTGCGCCAATGGCTTATCTCAAATGGTTTTCAGGGAAAAGAAGGGCAAACGGTGCCAGAAATGAATGACGAACTCATCAAATCAATATCCGACCGCTATATTGAATTATATGAAAAAATAACCGGTAATACTTTTGAAAAATCAGAAATTTCT
>JABMQB010000307.1 GCA_013203525.1 Mariniphaga sp. | reverse complement strand
GAATTATCATCACCGGGAAAGAATGAAGAATTTATTTCAAACCAATACATCCAGGATCTCTACCGATTCTTTAAACTTCATCCCAAAAAATCTGATTTTGAAGATGTATTTAGCTGGAGGTTTGATTTTCATAATACTACCGGATTAGGTAATTTATTAAAAGAAGACATTAAGTTACTTCGGAATATCGCCGAATTCTATTTTTTGAACAATCATTATAATGATTCATTTGAGGTTTACACGATTTTACTCGAAAATGAAAAAAGCGGCGAACTTTACCAGAAAATAGCCTTCTGCCTTCAAAAACATGGTGATTATAAAGAGGCATTAGTCAATTATTTAAAGGCAGATTTATACGAATTGAATAAGCTGTGGAACCTCAAAAAAATAGCCCTTTGTTACAGGAACCTTAAAGAACCCGCCAAAGCTCTGGAATATTACCGGCAGGCAGAACTGCTTGATGCTGAAAACCTGGGTATCCAATTATCGATTGGTCACTGTTTGTTAGAACTAGATCAGTTTGAAGATGCTTTAAAAAGTTATTTTAAGGTAGAATACTTATCGCCGGGAAATAAAAAAGTCTGGCGCCCAATTGCCTGGTGTTCATTCCTGACAGGTAAAAAAGAGCAAGCCGAAAAATATTTCATAAAACTTGTTGACGATACTCCTACAAATCACGATTATATGAATATGGGGCATGTACAATGGAGCCTGGGTATGCGGAAAGAAGCCCTTGATTACTATAAAAAATCAATTGTTGAAGGTGGATTCTCCAATAATGAATTCCTGGCCATATTCGAAGATGACCTTCACCATTTAATTAACCAGGGGATTAATTCTGAAGATGTCCCGATAATGCTTGACCAATTGAGGTATTCTCTTTCTGAGTAAAGTAATTGTGGTTTAACTATGAAACTGTTGTGCATGCCTCCATACTTTTAAATCAATACAATCAATCCTTGTTGTATTATCTTCAATTTGTACAATAATCCCGGCATGTACTTTACCCATCATACAATGATTAGGAAGAAATTTAATTGTTTGCCCAATATTTGGCAGGTCACCTTCAATAATTCCCCGGAATGAAAGTATCATACATATTCCCAGTTCGACAGGAATTTCATTAATACCCTTATGAATACACGGCCCTTCAACCCAAACCTCAAGTAATCCATGGTTGGTTTCAATAACTCTCGAAAAATGGGTGATTGGGCACCCTAAAGGCCTGTATTTTATTAAATCACCATTTGATACTTTATTGCTTGAAAAGCTCACTAATATTTCACGGCAAGAGGGTTCGCCGGTTAAAGGTTTCAGTATAATATCAGCTTCAACATTATCGATTAACCCCAGTATCTTTTCTTTTTTATGGAATGAAAAATTATTTAACAGTGCTTCAATTTTTATCCGTTTATTTTCAAACCTGTACTGTGAAAGCACGGTACAACAAGGCAATAAATCAGACTTTATCTGAAGAACCATTGCAAATTCACGGCAATTTGAATATCCGCAAATACCACAATTATATCCGGGCAATAAATTTTCGATTATTTCATTTTTTTCCATTATTCTCCAATATAGGTTTGCATTCCTGATAAATGACGAACAATACCCTTATGATAATCCTTACTTACATGTTTTTCGCCAACGCATAAAGTACAAATCGAAAAAGGGGCATTATGCCTGAGCATTTCTTCCTTTATATCCATATTTTTAGCTTGCGCAATATAATTCGCAAGTTCGCCTGAGCCTTTCCCTGAAAGTCCATTAGCTTCGACAACCATACAACCAGGATTCATTTCGAGGATACATTCCCTGAAAATTTCGCGTTCGGCCTGTGAAATAACATCACCTTTTGTAATAGCCACAATATCGGCAGTACTTAAAAATGGCCCAACTTTCCTGGGGGTATTAGGACCTGTGGTTGCATCGATAACACATAAACCAAGGCTATTTACGGTATATGGGGCGCATCGGTGGCATAGACCTGCTGTTTCAACAATTAATGTATCGACTGCATGCCCCAAAGCAAATTCAATCATAGCACCAGTGTTATAAATAGTAAAATGATCAGGGCACATATCGCGTGACAGCCCAAGCAGTGTTGGAGCGCCTGCTTTTTCAAAACGCAGGTGGTCATCGGAATACAAACAGTCGATTTTAACTATAGCCACTTTTACCTTCATCCAGGTTAAGTGAGGCAAAATATTTAATAATACAGAAGTTTTACCTGAACCAGGGGTACCGGCTACTATTATCATTTTCATTTCATTGAATTTCTTTTTTCCAGCTTAAACCCCGATGTATTTCGGAATTTATTGTAGGGTATTAAATGTATTTTTAAATATTTACGAATTATACACATTGTAACTCTGTAAATTAATCTGCAAAGAGAGGTGCTGATATCAGATTATCAAAAACAAATGGAAAGTTATCGGTCAATACTTCACCATAACGAACCTTTTCCCTGATTTTAAAAAGCTCGTGGTCGATCAGATTTAATTGGCATGACAGTTCAAATTCATGGCTGGTTGTTTTTGCAATTTTTTCAACTGCCCCGTTTTTCATGACAATCCTCCATTTTGTCAACAAAGCCAACACCGGGTCGTGGGTTACAACTAGGATAATTTTTCCATTCCCTGATAATAATTTTAATGCTTCATGTTTTTTGATTCCGGCATTTTCAATTTCATCAATTAATACGATTGGTGAATTACTTATTAATGCTACATCAGCAACCATAAGCGAACGGCTCTGGCCTCCACTTAAAATAGTCAGATTCATTCCTTTATGTATTGGTTCGCCGGTAAGTTGGTTGGCATTATCAATAACCTTTTCAACCAACGATTTATCTTTTCCACGGCATTTTGCATGAAGTAATAAAAAATCCTCAACTGACATATCGGCAAGGAAATTCATATTTTGCGAAAGCTGAGCGACTAATTTTTCTTTTGGATTAAACCTTAACGCAGCATCGGGTATTTTTCCGTTAATCCTGATTTTTCGTTTTGTACTGGTATCACCGTTTGCTAGTTGTTCAATATCTTCGATCAATGCACTTTTCCCACTGCCAGTTGGTCCGACAATACCTACTACATCACCTTTATAAATCGATATACAGTCGAATGTCTCTTTCTTGCCGCTTTTATCCTGCCCTGGAAATATCTGAATCTCTTTAACCATCTTTTTAGAGGATAAAGGTACAAGGCTGATGGTTTAACTTAATCCGTATAAAAGCGTAATTTAGTGAATACGTATTTTGACGTACTAAATCTGGAAATAGCCATTACGGATTGCATAAACAACCAGGTTGGCTGTATTTTTCGAATGAGTTTTTAACAAAAGGTTTTCGCGGTGTTTATCAACCGTTCGTTTGCTAATAAACAAATGGGTGGCAATTTCAGCATTTGACAATCCTTTGCAGATATATTTCAGTATTTCGGTTTCCCTTTCTGTGAGATCGTTTCTTTGATTTGTTTTGTTTTTTTTATTTAAACGGCTCAGGATAGAATACAGAATTTCATGAGAAAAATAATTGCGTCCAACCTGTACTTCTTCAATCGCCAAAAGTACTTCCTGAAATTTAGTATTTTTTAAAAGAAATCCTCTTGCTCCAGCCTCAATCATACCAAGGTAATAACTCTCATCGGCATACATGGTTAAGGCAATTATTTTTAATTCCGGGTAAATTTCCAATGCCCTTTGTGTAGCTTCTATGCCATTCATACCTGGCAACTCAATATCGACAAGTGCTATCTCTGGTCTTGTATCCTTAAGTGTTTTGATAAATGTTTCACCGTTTTCTGCTTCATAAACTTCAGAAATATTTTCCTGATTAGAAAGTAATAACTTTAATCCTTCTCTAAATAGTGTATGGTCATCAACAATATATAGTTTTATTTTCTTCATTTTATTGGCAATAGAATTTTTATGGCTGTATATTTTTTACATATACTGTCGATATAAAAGCTCCCTTTTAAAAACCTGATCCTGGATTTTATATTCTCCAATCCCATGCCTTTTAATTCAACTTCTGATTTTTCAGGATTAAACCCAATGCCGTTGTCCCTGTATTTTATTTCAAGGAAATAGCCGTCCTGGTTTATCGAAAGGTAAATTTTAACCGCCCCGGAATGTTTTATGCCATTAATAAGAAGTTCACAAATTACACGGTACAACCCTATTTCAACATTTGTATCAAATCGTTTATCCTCAACATTTGAAACAAAGTCGAAATGAATATTTCTATTCATAAATAAAGGGTCAGCGAATGTTTCTATTGCTTTAAAAAGCCCATAATTTTTTAATATGTGCGGGCTAAGGTTATTTGAAAGTTCTTTTAATGATATAATCCCCTCATCGATTGCTTTTCCTGCATTTTCAATTATTAATTGGTTATGTTGGTCAAGTTGCCCGAGGGAAACCGCACTTATCGACATTTTTACAGAGGACAAAACAGGCCCCAATCCATCGTGTAATTCCCTTGCTATAAACTGCTTGGCTTTTTCTTCTGTTTGAATAATTGCTGACAACACACGATCTTCATTTTCTTTCCGAAGTTGGTCAATCCTATTTTGAAGGTTAAAAATGCGTTTAATAAAAACAACTCCTATAAACATTAATATAGAAATTACAACTGCAATCCAACTACTAAAAACCGGATCGGTAATTTTTTTAACTTCATGGAAAACACTAAAAAATTCGATTAGTCGGCGTAGGGCCATTAGAACAAATCCGGTAGATATTAAAATCCACGAAATGTTAAATCTTGTTCGTTTAATAAGGCTTACAGCGATGCTTGCTGCTAAAATCTGAATTAACATTGAAAGTAGAAGGGCAAACTTGAGTACCATTGTTTTTATTGTAAAACTACAAATAACGATGTTTGATTCTCTGCTTTATGCAAGAATTTTTCTTTTTCTCCGGATCGAAAGTCAATTTAATACCAGGATAAAATACAGGGAAGTATTTATTCTGCTTCCCTTTTAAGTATTACAGATTATCAGGATTATATGCTACCTGCGCATTTCCGTGTTTGCAAATTTTTGATTCGCCTGCAAACGAGTGATATGGTTCAGATTCACATGACTCATCCAAAATTGCTTTAACACATTCTATCTGTTCTTTAATAAAATTGGATGACATAGCAGGTCCGTGCCCCGGATATAAAGTGGTAAACTCATTTATTCTTAAAACCTGCATTTCCAAAGTTTTCAGGTATTCTGATAAGGGAAGGCAGCCATCTAAAAATAACCAAACCAAACTGTTATTATTATCTCCCGAAAACAATAACTTATTTTTAATATCCATTAAACAAATACCCCCGGGTGTATGGCCTGGTGTTTCCATAACCTGGATTTTACGGCCACCTAAATCAAAAATATAACCATCGGAAACCGGTAAAAGAACTGTTTTCTTTGCCTTGCTATTAAATCGTCTTTTTTCTGCCGGCCTGTCTTCTTCAGCCATCGACCTTAAAGTACTCTTACTTGTACTTACATTCCCAAACATTTTTACAGCATCAAAATCATTTTGGTGAGCATAAACTTTTTCGAACTGGTAATTTGCTCCGGCATGGTCCGGATGGCCATGAGTAACAACCATAATCAAAGGTTTATCTGTTATTTTTTTAACAGTTGAAATCAAATCGGCAACGCCTATTCCCGTGTCGATTAACAATGCACTATCCTTCCCCTCTACTAAATATATATTATCGTTACCGTTATCATCGATAAGCCATGTATTGTCAGCAACCTCTGTTACCTTATACCATGTTGTTGTATCTTGCGCAGATAACTGAGTAACAAATAATAATAAGATAAATGTAATTTGGTTAATTATTGTTTTCATGGTTTTAAGTTTTTTGGATTATAGCCTAAAGGCATGGACATATTTTAATTGAATAATTCTATTCAGGAAATTTGTTTTATCAACTCCTTCTGAGAAATAACCCGATGTTGGCCTGATTTCGTTATATACTAAATAAAAATCGTTTCCTTCTTTGGGATTATAACGTAATCTGAAATTTGACACAGCCATTTTATCCACGCTGTTGAATTGTACATAAGTACTTGCTGAAAATTTTGTGTTATACATATATAACACTTTTAACCTTCCTACGTGTGCATTAAACTCCTGATTTCGTGATGAAAAAACAACATGGTTAAAATTGTAATATCCTGTGAATTGCAAGCTTGCTGATAAATTTATTTTTGGTTCTGCTGTAACAGTAAAATTGTTCCCGTCATAAAATTCACCAGCTTCAATCCTGAATTCAGATGAAACAGGTTTTGAAAATGGTGTTGACATACTAATACGAGTACCAACATAATGATATTCACCCTCAGGTACAAACACATCATCTGCCAATGAAAACTCTTCGTACACTCCCTGCCCATACCAACTAAATCCAAGCCTTCCATTCCATCCGGTTTTAGTACGGATTGATATTCCCGGTCCATAAAATTTCATTTCAAGGCCATTATTTTCTAAACGGTTTGACTGAGCATAAAAAAATGAAACATTATAATTGAACAATTTTGATTCAGATCCGGGAATCCACCCATGTTGAAAACGTGTCATTACACCCTGAACACCCGTTCGCCTGACGAATCCCATTTGGGGATCAAAATCCTCACCCAGGAATGTATAAGAAACATCATAAGCAAATCCTTTTTGAGTCCTGCGCTCCCAATTAATACTTAAAAATGAAGCATCCTTAGAAGTTGTGAAATTTTGTCCATCAATATCAGTTGTTTGAGCAACATTTAACTTAAGGTAATCATCGCCAAAAACCCTAAAAATACCATCAGCACCGTAGGAATAAGAATTTGCGTCGGGTCCGATCCGGGAAGTTAAAATAGCACCTACATACGAATTGGCATTAAAAACCTGACGCCGAAACCTTAATACACCAAAATTTTCAGAAACCAAATCATCCTTTTTACCGGTTTGCATATTCATCAATCCCATGTCCAATTTTCCTATGCGCCCGGTTAGCCTTGCACCACCCAGAATCGGAACAGGTTCTTCATCCGACAAACCAATTCTTCTGCTATAAAAAAGTTGTTCTGCACCTCCAAGAGAAAAACTAAAAATACTTGACCTTTCCTGAAAGAACATCCTTTTTTCAGGATAAAAAAGTGAATACCTGGTAAGGTTAACTTTTTCATCATCAGCCTCAACCTGGGCAAAATCAGTATTCACTGTTAAATCAAGTGTAAGATTGCTTGTTAAACTGTATTTCACATCAAGCCCGGCATTTAACATATTATCAGTTTCTTTGTCAAATCCAGTTTCACCATTGTTCAAATTCCATTCAGCATCGTTACCTGCAATTACATAGGG
>JABMQB010000306.1 GCA_013203525.1 Mariniphaga sp. | reverse complement strand
TTCAATTATTTTTGAACTGTAATTACATGATAAAATAAAACGACATGTTCTTGCATAATTTTCCATTGTTCTTCTAAGTGCGTTTTGTGCATCAGATGTAAGTGCATCTGATTCATCTAAAAATATAATTTTAAATTCTGCACCTCCAAAAGGAAGTGTTGCTGCAAAATCTTTAATTTTTCCTCTGTAGAAGACTGGTCCAATTGAACAATGTGCTGTAATTGGAAGATTTTTTTCTAAAGCTAAATCATACACCGCTTTTAAGCGCCTGTCGAAAGGGAAATAACCCAATGCCGGGTATATTTTTATTCCTTGAAAAGCCTTAGAGTTAATATTCTTTGTTATATATTCTAGAAATTCACTGTCCATTGCTAATCTTCTTGGATCAATATGAATAAATGGATAAATTGTGTTTTCGTTATTTTCTTTTATTATTTTAATTTGTTCTAATTGATCATCAAACGTACTCTTCTGAGGTTCTTTGCAATTAACCATATAATCCATATCCATTGTAAGAGTAACAAACTTGGTGTTTTGGGGATAATACGATTGTAAATTCTTAAAAATCTCTTCCTGCGTTTTTGCTTCACCTTTTTTAAGGTCGTACGAGTGTAAAATTAAATTGGCATATCTTCCTATGGAATCAAATTTTTTTGATGACATATTTGCCAGATACTTTATAATCCATCGAAAACATACTGATCGAAGAATCCGATTTAGTTTAGGTTGAAATATGGTTACATAAATCAGGAATATTAGAAGGCTAATAAAAATGATTAATAAAATGATTACTAAAAATTTGATCCAAAGAGTATTTATTTTATTACAAACAATAAAGATTGCTGCAATTGATGCTAACAGAAATACAATTTCAAGTAGTTGCACACTTTTAGGTATCATCCCTTTTAGGAAATGGCTATGAACATGATCAAAATTAAATATGTGCGAATGAGTATTAAAGAATGGAGGCTTAATATTTTTATCCTGATTTTTGTTGGGATTATTACTTTTAGATAAATCGTGCTTTTCCATAATTGTATTTATTTTTATTTACCCGATTATACTGAGTTGTGTTTTATAATTTGAAATGATATTATTTTTTGAAATCAGGGAGTGCCTTTCTTCCGGTATTATCTTTCTTCGTGTACGGCCGGGTTTCAATTATTGAGTACAATTTAGGAATAAAAAGTCAAAAGTCAAAAGGAAAAGTTATAAGAAGCCCAAGTCTAACAGTACAAGTTTACTGGTAATATTCGGGCTTAATTCTCTCAATTTCAATTCATTTGGTTTATTGTTCTTACTTAGTAAACAATCTATAATCTGATGTCCAGGTTTCTTCTTCACCAGGCTTTACTGAAATCCAAATTGAATTTTCAGGGCTTAATGTAGTTTCGCATGCCCAAAAAGCCATGCGCGATAAAGGTTTATCAACAGTAAAAGTAACACCGGCACCAGATTTTCGATTGACAACAGTAACCTGATGATCATCTATTTCGTTGCTATATCCGCTCAGATTCAGAAAAATACTGGTGTCTTCCAGTTCCTTAATGAAATAAAGGTCTTTGTCGTTTATCTCTACATATCCTTTAAGGTCGTCTTCTGTAGAGATTGTATATGGAAAACTTATATTAAAAGCAGGGCCACTTTTTTCGGCATCAATCATAAAAAAGTTGTGATTGAACTGATCTGTTTCTATAGCTTTCCTGCCTGTGTTCTGTAACTTGTGTTCAATATAAAAGCCATTATTTTTTAGCCTAATCGTTTTTTGATATATATACCCATAGCCAAAGTCGCTATTAATCTTATGTGTAAATATTATCCAATCCTTTCCATGGTTAATCGTCCACTTTCCATGATCTAATATTTTATGTGTTTCCCTCCAGTTGTACTCTGGTTCATCTTTCTTTTCAATAATTCCCACACCTATTCTAATGAATTTTCCACCCGGTTCGGCATCAGCAAAACCCAAACCAGGTTTGATAAAACCTTCTACCGGCCCTGTAAGATCTTCATGAAACATAGGGTCATGGGTTTCTTTCCAGTAACCAAAGTATTCATGCCCTTTATATTGAACACTGCCTATTACACCAGACCAGTCGAATCGGGTAGCGCGGTATAAACCTTTTTCCCGATCGGGAAGATAAACCTTCATTTGTACCTCATTATTCGAAATAATGGTGTTTGGATACTGTTCGAAATCAAGTTCATTTTTAGTGCAATTAACAATTGATACGCATATGCCCAAAAAAATAGATAGAAATACTATGTTTTTCATAAGAATCAGTTTTTTAAAACGTCTTTCTGGCTTCTTCCAGCTGTTCCGGCTTTCCAATATCCATCCAATACCCCGACTTGTCGAAATAACCAACTACTTTTTGGTGTTTTGCCAGTTCGATATAGGTGTCGATTATTGAAAATTTTCCATTGGTTTTTATTAAATCAAATATTTTTGGATTAACAACATGAATCCCGCTAAAGGCGAGGGGAGTAGCAGTTTTAAATTTTTTAGGGATTGAAATTTTATTTTCGCCGGTTTGAATATTTTTCCAGCCAACCAGCCGGTACAATTTGTCGAACATCAGATAACGTTGAGTTTGCCGTTCGCGTGCAACAATCGTAACCAATGCATTCTCTTTATTATGAAAATCAATAACTTTATGTAGGTCAACGTTGCTTAAAACATCTACATTATAAATTACTATTGGTTCATTGCCTTCTAAAAATGGTGCAGCTTTTTTTAATCCACCCCCTGTATCAAGCAAGAGCCCGCTTTCATCCGAAATGTGGATTGTAATTCCAAAGTTGTTGTTTTCTTTCAGAAAGCCGATAACCTGTCCTGCAAAATGATGGACATTAACTACTACCTCCGAAATGCCAAAATTTTTTAAGCGGATAATAACGTTTTCGAGAAAAGTTTTTCCTCCTAAATCAATAAGGGCTTTGGGTTTCGAATCGGTTAAAGGTTTAAGCCGGGTTCCCAGTCCTGCCGCAAATATCATTGCTTTCATTGTACAAATATAACAGAATTATTTGGCAGGTACTGCAGTCGACAGTATGCTGTGAAATTAATTATGGAGCTTGCTCCATAGTTAGAAATTCACTGAGCATTTTATTGATGGTATAAGCATGTTCAACCGATATCAAATGCCCTGATACCATAACCTCTATTCGGATGTTGGGATAGTCTAATGCTATTTTTTTATTCCATTT
>JABMQB010000305.1 GCA_013203525.1 Mariniphaga sp. | reverse complement strand
GTGAACGCATTTAAACAAATATTAACAAAATATTGGGGATATGCTGATTTTAGGCCCCTACAACTTGAAATTATTCAATCGGTAGCTGGTGGAAAAGATACGCTGGGGCTTATGCCAACGGGGGGAGGCAAATCAATTACATTTCAGGTATTTTCGCTTTCAAAAGATGGAATTTGTATTGTGATTACCCCATTAATTGCATTAATGAAAGATCAGGTTGAAAACCTTACAAGAAGAGGAATTAAAGCACAGGCAATCCACAGTGGAATGTCATCTTTAGAAATAAAAATTGCACTCGATAATGTTGTTTGGGGAAATTATGAAATGTTGTACATATCGCCGGAAAGAATTAATACACTGCGTTTTAGGGAAAGACTAAAAGATATGGATGTAAACCTTATTGCTGTTGATGAGGCACATTGTATTTCACAATGGGGTTACAATTTTCGACCCAGCTATCTAAAAATTAACGACTTGAAGGAATTATTACCCAGTATACCTATTTTAGCATTAACAGCAACTGCAACTCCCCGGGTTGTAAAAGATATTCAGGAAAATCTGCATTTTAAGGAAGAAAACCTGCTATCAACCAGTTTTGCCCGTGAAAACCTGGCTTATCTTGTCAGAGAAAAAGAGGACAAATTAAAATATCTTATTCAATCTGTATTAAAAACATCAGGAAGTGGGATTGTTTATGTCAGGAGTAGAAAAGCGACCCGTGAAATAGCAACACTTCTGAAAGAAAAAAAGATATCGGCCGATTATTACCATGCAGGATTGCACCCTGAAACACGAAGTGATAAACAGGATAAATGGAGGTTGGGAAAAACAAAAGTTATTGTAGCCACCAATGCATTCGGCATGGGTATCGATAAACCCGATGTAAGGTATGTTATTCACATAGATCCACCAGATTCGTTGGAGGCCTATTTTCAGGAAGCAGGACGGGCCGGGCGTGATGGAAAAAAAGCCGCTGCTGTTCTATTATATAACCATGCCGACAAACTAAAATTAAAAAAATATGTGACCACAGCCTTTCCTGAGATTACAAATATCAAAAGAGTTTACGATGCTTTATGCAATTTTCTTCAAATTGCCGAGGGGCATGGAAACGGAATGGTTTTCGATTTTAATATCGGAATATTTGCCGGAACATTTCATTTCCAAATCTCAATGGTTTATAACAGCTTAAAAATCCTTCAACAAGAAGGATTCCTTGAATTTACTGATGAAGTGAATAGCCCATCACGAATTTATTTTATTGTTAACCGTGATGAACTTTACAAATTCCAGGTGGCAAATGTTTCATTCGATGGCTTTATAAAATTATTATTACGCTCGTACACAGGACTATTTACGGGTTATGTTAGAGTCGATGAAAAATTACTTGCAAAGCGTGCAGAAATTGAAGAAGAGTTAGTTTACAAATATTTAACAAGCTTAAATTCAAATAAAATAATTGATTATATCCCACGGAAAAAAACACCTTTTATTATTTTCACTAAAGAAAGGATACCTGTTTCACGGCTAGTAATTTCAAAGCTTAATTATGATGCCCGAAAAACCAATTATCTCAAACGAATTGAAGCCGTTATACATTATGCTGAGTCGCATTCGAAATGCAGAAGCCAATTATTACTCGAATACTTTGGTGAAAAAGATTCGCCCCGATGTGGTCAATGTGATGTATGTAAATCGAGGAATGAGCTTAGTATTAGCAAATTTCAGTTTGATCAGATAATTGTAATGGTAAAAGAAATACTTCAGAATCCGTGCAACTATGAATCTCTGTTGATCAATCTTGAAGGAAACCAGGATCAAAATATTAAAGTGATTAGATGGTTGCTCGATAATGAAAAAATAATTTATCGGATTGATAACAAACTAGAGTGGAAAAATAAAGAATAACTAAAAATTCAAATATAATATGAATTGTACTGATATTAATAATAGTAAATCCACTGTTTTCCTTATAAACGCTTAAATTCCAAAATACCAGCTACATAACTATTTCATTTAAGAATTAAACCTTTTTCTTTTAAAACTCCTCTCTTCAAAAAAACTTCTTATTTTTGCATCGTTTTTAATAAGGGTAGATGAACGAAGAAGGATTAAACCAAATAGTTTATTCAAAGAATGTTGTTGAGTTTGTTACTG
>JABMQB010000304.1 GCA_013203525.1 Mariniphaga sp. | reverse complement strand
TTGTTAATTCGGCCGATATTAAAATAAAAATATTTGAGGCATTTAATTTACCTGAAGCATACGGAATTGACCGAAATAGCCCGCATTATATGACCTATATGATGGATATTTATAACACCAATGTGAATGCTAGCAAAACAGAATACGAAACAGTTGAGATAAGAGTAATTGATGAAAATCCACAACGAGCCTCTGATATGTGCGACTCAATTATTGAGTTTTATAACCATAAAACCGGCGAAATGCACTCTCAGAAATATGTCGAGGTAGCTGAAATTGCAGAAGTTTTTAATCAACAAAAAAAAGATGAACTAAATAAAATTTCAGAGGAGCTTCAAACCCTGAGAAATGAATCACAACTCATCAGTTTTGAAAATCAGGTTAAAGAAGTTACTAAAGGCTATATGAATATGTTGGCCGCAAATGGCGGGCGAACTACAGATGGACAGGTAATTAAAAAACAATATGAACGGTTGACTGAAAAGGGAATAGAAGTTTATACACTCGAGCTTAAATTTAATAAATTAACCAGTATTGTTGACTCATTGGAAATGGTTCAGGATATCGCAATACTTGAAGCTAACAAAGAAATAACCTACTGCCATGTTGTTGAAGCACCAATGCCTGCCGATAAAAAATCATATCCCGTAAGGTGGTTAATAGTTGCTTTATCATTAATGTCGGCACTGTTTGCCGGATTAGTATTTTTTCTGATTCTGGATTATAAGAAGCTATAGTAGTTTGTTTAAAAGAATTTCTATAAAGCTGGTTTTATTTTATGCGGCATCCATTCTTTTTATGTTGCTGAATGCATACTTTGTAGTAAAAAAGGATTCACTATTTATTAATGCCCTTCCCCTTGTTTTTATTGTAGTACTATTGGCTGTTTTTTCTTTTGAAAAACTAATTTACCTGATCGTATTTTTCACGCCACTTTCAATGCCCTTAAGGTCATTAATTCCAGGATTATCATTTGATATGTATTTGCCTACGGAACCACTTTTATTTGGCGTTTTAATTATTTTCATTCTCAAAATTGTATCTGAAAAAAGCTTTAACCGAAAAATATTAATCCATCCGGTTTCAATTATAATTTATTTAAACCTGCTTTGGATATTAATTACCAGCTTCACAAGTACTATGCCTGTTGTATCATTTAAATTTTTCCTGGCAAGAGTATGGTTCCTGGTTGGTTTCTTTTTTCTGGCTATTAAAATTTTTGAGAAAAAAGAAAACATCGAAAAATATGTCTGGCTTTATGTAATCCCATTTATTATTGTCATATTTTATTCCACTTTCCGGCATATCGGTTACGGGCTTTGGGATAAAGATGCAGCCCATTTTGTTGTTGAACCATTCTATAACGACCACACATCATATGGAGCCATATCAGCCATGTATTTACCTTTCCTATTTGGATTTTCGTTTAATAAAGAAGGTAGTAAGTGGTTTAAAATATTTGCACGGATTGCCTTAATAGTGGTTATTGGCGGATTAATTCTTTCATACAGCAGGGCAGCCTGGATCAGTGCTTTAGCTGCTTTTATAATTTGGGGAGTAATTAAACTCCGGATACGGTTTAAACCATTACTTATTACTTTTTTATCACTTCTTGGCTTGTTCCTTTTATTTCAAACACAAATTTTAATGTACCTTGAGAGAAACAGCGAAGAATCATCGGCAAATATATTTGAGCACATAACTTCAATGTCGAATATTACTACTGATGCCTCAAATATGGAACGAATTAACAGGTGGAGTTGTGCAATCAGGATGTTTGAAGAAAAACCTTTTTTCGGATATGGCCCAGGAACATACATGTTTAAATATGCTCCGTTCCAATTAAGTAAAAACAGAACCATTATTAGTACCAATGCAGCTGATGGTGGGAATGCCCATAGTGAATATCTGGGGCCACTTGCTGAATCAGGAATTTTAGGCACTATTACTTTTCTTTTATTAATAATCATAGTAATATATACTGCAATTCATGCTTATACCAGAACAAAAGATCCCCGGTTAAAGATGATTCTACTAAGTGCTCTGTTAGGATTAATAACTTATTATATTCATGGATTAATGAATAATTTCCTTGATACCGATAAAGTTTCGGTACCCTTTTGGGGATTTACAGCTATGATTGTTACCATTGATATTTATTCACGAAAGCAACTCCATAAAAACAAAAATTCCGAGACTGCCAGCCCCGGAATTAATTAAGCAATTTTCTTTTATATTTTAATTCCTAACTCTTTCAGAGTATGAACGGTCGCGTGTATCTACTTTAATAATATCATCTTGATTGACAAAAATTGGAACCATTATTTCTGCACCTGTTTCTAAAGTAGCTGGTTTTAAAGCAGTCGAACTTGCGGTATTACCTTTTTCTCCAGGAATTGTTTGGATTATCTGAAGTTCAACAAATGCAGGCAATTCAGCAGTTAAAGGAGTTTCTGTTTCGGCATGAAAATTTATTTCAATTATTTGCCCCTCTTTCATCAGATCGGCATTTTCAATTAATCCTTCTGTAATCGGAATCTGCTCAAAAGTTTCTGTATGCATAAAATTAAAGCCCATATCATCTTTGTACAGATATTGGTATGGCCTGCGT
>JABMQB010000303.1 GCA_013203525.1 Mariniphaga sp. | reverse complement strand
TGTCTCTGATTAATGGATTAATTCCATTATTATTGACTTTTTTTACTTCAATAGTGATATCATAATAAACCCTTAAAATTTTTGTTACAGGATTATACTGAAAAGGATAAACCACAATTGTTTGTCCTCTGTAATCACGAATTATATAAGGATCACGAAGTTCTGCCAATTTATCCGGAAAAAACCTATCCTGCTCATATTGTTTTCCATAAACATACGGAACAGTGGCAGGATCAATATCTCTTGTAAAATTACCTTTAGATGGAGCAATATCCATATTTTTATAATCTTTAAAAGATGATGAAATTACCTTTAATTCCATTTTTGCTAAATCAGGAATTATAACTGATGAAGTTAATTTAAGTAAGTCCGGAGCTCCTGCAATAAGAAGAGGAGAGGTGTTTTCAAGATTGATATTTAAAGCAATCCCTCTCGGTGTTTGGACTTCATCAGTAAAAAATCCATCAAAAGAAAATTGTAACATAGAAGTTTCAATGTTTGATGAAATAAGATTGACTTTAGCCGAAACAGGTTCTGAAGATTTAATATTTATCCAATTATTTCCTGTTATGTTCAAAAAACTGAACAGAACAACTGATATTAAAATTAGTTTTTTCATAATTACAGATTTTTAAAAATTAGTATTTCTTAAATTTTATTTAATGATAATTAACTTCTTTGTGATTTTTTTATCCGAAGTTGTTAGCATGCAATAATATATTCCTTCCTCAAATCCCGAAACATCAACAGATAATTTATGCGAACCTGAATCTAATATGGTTTTATTTAACAAAACAAAAACTTCCTGTCCTAAAGAATTATAAATTACAATGGAAACAGATGATTTATGTTGTAATTTAAATTCAATATTTGATAAATTATCAACAGGGTTCGGATAAATTAAAAATTCTTCATTTTTAATATTTTCGTTTGAAATTCCAACGGTATTGTCCACGGTAACTTCAAAAGCATCAGAGTAATCACTATCTCCACATTCATTTATTGCTTTAACTGAAATATATGCATATCCGAGATAACTCAAGTCCCATTCAACAGTTCCGGTAAGATCGTCACCTGAGATAGTTCCAGCTTCTACCGGTTCAATATTCCATTCGTAAGAAGCAGCAAATAGTGTTTGAGTTACCGTATATACTGATGTTGTTGTAAAAGCCAGATCCACATAATCGGGTCCTGTTGGCATATCCGGTGTTTCCGGCTCGGTAATGAAAGTCAAACTCATTTCATCGTCTACAAAGTCTCCTTCACTATCTGATGCTGTTATAGTTAGGGTTACTAAGCCGGCAGTTATATCCTCAATGCTTGGAGTATAAATCGGCTGTAATATTGTATTGTCATTGAAAGTTCCTGTGCCTGATGTTGTCCATTCAACGGATACACAATCAGTTGCCTCTCCCATACATTGGAAATCATCGCCTTCGCATATTTCATCATCCGGTCCTACATAACATGTTAAAGTTAATACCGGTGGCATTATTACATAATCCAGCCATGCACAATCAGCCCCACCGGAAGTTCCACCATTTTTTTGATAAACCCATTTAAAAGTAAAAGTACCTACTCCGACAGGAAAAATTTCTTTGACCCAACCCTCAGTCGTTCCCGACCACAGGTCTTGTAAAGTACCATTAATAAAAAATTTCAAATAATCTGCATTCTCTTCTGATGACACTTTTCTGACAAATGATAAACTGTCGGTTGTCATTATTTCCAATGTCAAAGAGAGTTCTGAATATTGGTTATCTGCGATTGCTCCTGATTTGGCACTGTAATATCCTTCATAAGGATACAGATTGCTAACTGTCCAAGGGGCATCTCCCTCAAGCTGCCAGTCAAACTTACTGAAATTTCCAGTTTCAAAATCATCATATAATAATCCTATCTTACGTATGAAAGTTTCATCTGCCTGATATACTCCTGAAACTACTTCATAGTCAAAGGTGGCAAATACTACTCCATTGGGTGCATCAGGATCAACAGTAACATTATATATTGCATATACAGGTCCGAATAATCCAAAGGTGCCAAGTGAGTCTATTGTGTTTTGCATTGTAATATACTGGCTGGCAGTTGTTAAAGTTGCTATTGTGTTTTCAGCAATGCAATGTCCTGAATTTTTATTCAATACTTTAATATCAGCAGTTTCTCCGGGATCTAATCTTCCATTATTATTTCCTGTCTGGCTGTCATCAATTGTCAAACTTTCAATAACAAGCACAGGTGCATTTAAAGTTATTGTGAAATCAGTATTCCATATTTCTTTATTCACATTTTCAATATCCATATTAAATGTTACCGTATGCTGGTCAGGGATTAATTCTGCAACCATGAAAGCAAAGGCGCTATCCTGCATTAAAGTTGATTGTGCCGGAACATTACCCCACTCATGATAATTTTTCGTAATTGTAATTAAAGGATCACTTGAAGAAATTGTTGCAGATACGGCAGTTGCATCCGAATTTCCAAGATTTTCAAGTTCTACATTTAAACTTACATTTTCTCCAAAATCAGCCAATCCGTTATTATTTCCTGATTCATCATTAATTTCAATATCACTCAGTGTCATATATGGTCCTTCCGGATTAGCCACAAGCACAGTTCCAAAAAACGGTTCACCGTTTTGTTTTGTAACAATAACATCGGCTGTTCCTGGAGTAGTAATTGGTGTTAACTGAATTTCTGCAATTCCATCCTGATCAGCAAGAGTAACGCCGTGCAAAACACCATTTAATGAAATTGCCACATAAGCGTAAGCTTCGGTTGTAACAGTGAACGATGTTGAGCCCAAAGGCATTAACTCCTGATAAGTTACAGCAATCACCGGGGGTTCGGAATAATATATCATTAATGACGGATCGCCCATCAGGCAGTAAACATCCCAATAATATTGTGCTGACCCGGGTGAGCCTTCAGTAACAGCAAGATTACCGGCAAAAATCATTTCATCCTGTGTAACATACCATTCTCCAAACTCTTCTCCATGATCATGAAACGTCCTGTCATAAGCTCCTAAGGTGGTTTCTTCATAAGAAGGAGGATTTTGAGAGATTTGTCCTACTCCCACAGCAAAATAATAATCTTCATCCCAATAAGTGCTATTAGATGCACCAATATAACCCACTGTTCCTTTATTCTCAGCCCTGAGCAAAGCTTCGGCAAAACATTCATCTAATTGGTATTCGCTTGAAGAACAGCAATTACCGACCAGTAATCCATACATATCCTGATTTTGTAAACCTGAAATATCGGAAATTGTAAAAGAAGGATCTGCCCAACCGTTTGGGCTACAATGAGCCGTGTAATTTCCAAAAGTAACACCATCGCTGATATTTTGAATTATTTGAGCGGAGCTGCTACCTGATGCAGGATAAAGATAAGTATGGGATAATATTCCATGGTCTTCATTAAAATAATTTATAGTACCGTAATTTATTTGTCCGTTTCCCCAGTCATAACTATGACTTGCATCCACTCCGACTACAAGCACTACCTCATCAAGATAAGTAGGATCAGGCATTGTATATCTTTCATACATTAAAGTTTTATCTATCTGGGGTTGTAAATGAGCAGTTGTTTGAGCTGAATATCTTCCGTAATAAATTTCAGGGAACAGATCACCGGTAAATTCACAATAGTTTCTGTCGGTAGCACCATTTCCATTATTCCAGGCAGGAATTTGCTGAATATCTCCAACAAATAATACAAATGAAGGGGCAGGATCTTCCTGTGTGCCGGCATTATAAAGATTCTCAATGTATGCTTTGATTGACTGAGTGGTTGTCCCAACTCCGGGTTCATCAGTGTATGCTTCAACTATTGTAAAACCTTTTTTTATTTTCCATTCAATAAGAGGTTGTAACTGGCTTTCAAACATCCTGTCGGATATAATTAGATATTTTATTGGATATCTCATGAAATTTTCCCTGCCGGAAACCTCTTTGTAATTTAAAAGTTGATTGTTTATTGCATTAAAATACGGTGAGTAATAATTCTTTTTTAATTCTAAAGTTTTGTTAATATCTGCATTTTCAAAATCAATTTCAAAATCAATGTTTTCATAAACTCTTATGGCGTTCGTAACAGGGTTATATTGAACAGGAGCTATATTTAATCGCGCTATACGTGTACCTCTCATATATCCTAATATATCAACTGTAACTAATTCCTCATCGCCAAACGAGTTAATTGTATAAGCATTTTCATTATATATAAATTCATGGAAATCTTCGCTTTTTGAACGTGGCGGTTGAGCAGGAATTATTTTATTTGAAATATCAAATTCAGATAGTTTGAATTCCTTGACCTCAAAGCTATTTATTTTAACTACCGGTTTTGCCCCAACCGGAATTTCTATCAGAACTCTTTTAACAGGAAGTTCAGGACTTCCAACTGTTAAACTTTTTGCATATTCACTGATGTGAAATTTTGTAAAAAGACCTCTTTCGGTATTAACATCAAAGGTTTTTATTTTTGATACCGAATTATAGAGGTGTAATTTTGAATATGTATTTTCTCTAATTGAAAGTGATGTTTTATCACCCGGTTTTATCATAATATCGTTAGCGGAAAGTTGAAAAGAAAAGAAAATCAATCCACTTAAAATCAGTAATTGAATTTTTTTTGAAAACCAGGTTGAAATTGAGTTTTTCATGACTAATAATTTTATTGGGTTAATATTTTATTAAGTATTTATTTGTAAAATTAAAAAAAACAGGCAGAAAATCAATACCGGTTAAAATAATAGACAATATTTTGAAATTATAAGTTGCTTTACATTTAATTTTTTAAACAACAAAGCCCCGAAAGCAATCCCGGGGCTTTATTTAAGGTTTATATAATTTTATTTCTGAATCATAATTTTATTAATACTATTGATGTTATTTCCTTCAATGATCAGATAATAAATTCCTACAGGAAGATTACTCAAATCAAGAGTATTAGTATAACTACCTTTCACTTGAATATTACTTTCCTTATATATTATTGAACCAATAGGATTAATTATCTTAATATTTAATCTTGCTGTTTTATCAGAATTTAAATTTATGGTAAAGTTACCTGTGCTTGGATTCGGATAAACTCTAATATTAAGATCATTAATGTTTTCAGTTATCACTACTGTATTATCAACAGTAACCTCAAAAGCATCTGAGTAATCACTATTGCCACATTCATTTATTGCCTTAACAGAAATATAGGCATATCCGAGATAACTTAAATCCCATTCAACAGTTCCGATAAGATCGTCACCGGAGATTGTTCCGGCTTCAACCGGTTCAATATTCCATTCATAAGATGTAGCAAGGGGAGTAGATTCAACTGTGTATTCTGATGTAGTTGTATAAACCAGATCCACATAATCCGGTCCTGTAGGCATATCAGGTGCTTCCGGTTCTGTTTTAAAAGTCAGGTCCATATCATCGTCTACCAGGTCTCCGTCATTATCTGTTGCAGCTAATGTTAAAATTACCAGGCCTGCTGTTATATCATCAATGCTTGGTGTATAAATCGGTTGTAAGATAGTTGGGTCACTAAAAGTACCTGTACCGGAGCTTGTCCACTCTACAGAAACCCAATCAGTTGCTTCTCCCATACATTGGAAATCATAGCCTTCGCATACATAGTCATCCGGACCTGCATAACATGTTAAGGTCATTTCCGGGGGCATTATAATGTAATCCAGCCATGCACAATCAGCACCAGAGGTAGTTCCGCCATTTTTTTCATAAACCCATTTAAAAGTAAAAGTACCTACTCCGACAGCATAAGCTTCTTGGGTCCATCCCTGAGCTGTTCCGGACCATTCGTCCATAAGTGAATTATTAATGAAGAATTTCAGTTTATCTCCACTTTCGGAAGAAACTTTTCTGATAAATGAGATGCTGTCTGCTGTCATTGTTTCCATAGTTAATGAAAGCTCTGAATACTGATTATCTGTTATTTCACCTGATTTAGCACTGTAATTTCCTTCATACGCGTATAAACTGGATACAAACCATGGTAAGTCACCGTCATGTTGCCAGTTGAATTTACTGAAGTCTCCTGTTTCAAAATCTTCACAAAGGAGACCGATTTTTTGAATAAATGTTTCGTTTTCCTGATAAATACCGGAAACAAGTTCATAATCAAATTCAACGATAATCACACCGTTTGGAGCTTCAGGGTCAACAGTAACTGTAAATACAGAATAAACCGACCCGAAAAATCCTAATGTTCCAAGTGTGTCAGTTGTATTTTGCATTGTAATATATTGGGAAGCAGTTGTTAGAGTTGCGATTGTATTTTCTGCAAAGCAATGTCCCAGATTATAATTTTTAATTTTTATATCAGCAGTTTCTCCCGGGTCTAACCTGCCGTTGTTGTTACCATATATTCCGTCATCAATTATCATACTACCAATTGATAATACAGGAGCATTAGCGATTAATTGGCAAGTACTATACCATGTAGAATCTTCTGAATCTGTAATGGTAATATCAAGATCTATCATGTGTTGATCAGGGATACAATCAGAAACATCAAAAGCAAAACCACCTTCAACAGAAGCTGTTTGTCCCGAAGCAATATTTCCATAATTTTCAGTAG
>JABMQB010000027.1 GCA_013203525.1 Mariniphaga sp. | reverse complement strand
ATGAACCGGCCTGTTTTTGAGGCAAATTAATTTCCCCTAATCCAGCATTGGGTCCACTCGAAAGTAATCGCAGGTCGTTGCTTATTTTTAAAAGGTTGGAGGCACACGCTTTTAAAATTCCTGAAACCTCAACAAAAACATCGGTATTCTGTGTCCCATCAATAAGGTTTTCACTTCGAGCTAATCCAATTCCGGTATTCTCACGCAATTTGTCAACTACCTGGAATATAAATTGCCGGGGTGCACCCAGCCCGGTTCCTATTGCCGTACCGCCCAAATTGATTACCCGCAGGCGTTCTTCGCATTTATAAATACGCCATCGGTCACGGTTAAATGCTTCAGCATAAGCACCCATTTCCCGGCCAAGTGTTGTAAGGACTGCATCCTGTAACTGTGTCCTTCCAACTTTTACTATATGTTCAAATTCTTTTTCTTTTTGTTGAAATGCTTCCTGAAGGTTTAATACACTTTGTTCTAAATGGCGGATTAATTTAATAGCTGCTATTTTTAATGCAGTAGGGTAGGTGTCGTTGGTTGATTGATGCAGATTAACATCATCCAGAGGAGAAATAATATCATAGTTTCCCGGTTGTTTTCCCATTAGTTGAAGTGCCCGGTTAGCAATAACTTCATTTACATTCATATTCGTTGATGTCCCGGCACCGCCCTGTAGGCTATCAACAAGAATATGTTCCGTTAATAATCCTTCACTCATTTCGGAGCAGGCTATTTTGATAGCCTCTGATTTGCCTTCCAAAAATCCAAGCTGATGGTTGGTTTCTGTACAGGCAAGTTTTACATCGCCATAAGCTTTTATTAGTTCGGGATGTATTGGTTTTCCTGAAATTGGGAAGTTCACAATTGCCCGGGCAGTATGGATTCCCCAGAGTACATCAATTGGAATTTGTTTACTTCCTAACAGGTCCGTTTCAGTCCTTGTTTTCATTAAAATTAATTTACTAACCCACTACTCATCAACAATACACATCATCTTTTCCTGCTTCAACTCGTTTAACTAATTTTTCAGCACGTTGTTTTGCTAATCCATTCATATCGTTTATGGAATCTTTTATTAATTGCTTTCCTACTTTTTGTGTAGCCGGAGATGCATAATTTTGCAGGTATTCCATAAACGAAGATAAAGCATTGGGACCACAATGTAATTTAATATCGCCGGGTTTTGCTAAATCCATAAAATCCTGTCCTGTTCTGCCAAGCCTATAACATGCAGTGCAAAACGATGGAACATGACCCATTGAAACAACATCGCGGATTACTTCATCCAATGATCTGTGGTCGCCAAGGCTGAACTGGCCCGAAACATCATCTTTTGTTTCACCCTCGTAACCTCCGGGATTGGTTCGGCTACCAGCTGATATTTGGCTTACGCCTAATGCAAATGTTTCGCGGCGCATTTTTGCTGTTTCACGCGTCGACATAATTATGCCTGTATAAGGTACAGCTAACCGAAGAATTGCTACCAACTTCCGAAACTGGATATCAGAAACAGCAAATGGCGGATGAGAAGCAAGGTCGCTCCCGGTAGCTGGCTCAAGGCGTGGAACGCTTATAGTATGTGGACCAACACCAAATTTCTCTTCCAACTCATTTATATGTTGCATCATAGCAAGAATTTCATAACGGTAATCAAACAGTCCAAATAAAACGCCGATGCCAACATCATCAATTCCTGCTTCCATTGCCCTGTGTAGGGACCACGCACGCCAGTTGTAATCTTTTTTCTTTCCACCCAAATGAACTTTATTATAGGTCTCGCGGTGATATGTCTCCTGGAAAATCTGATAAGTTCCTATTCCTTCATATTTTAATAGTTTAAATTCCTCTGTTTTTAGTGGAGCAATATTTACATTCACCCTGCGTATTTCACCATGCTCAGTTTTTACCTTATATATTGTTTTTATTGAATCGAGGACATATTGAAAACCCTGGTTTGGGTAAGATTCGCCGGCAACCATCAAAACTCGTTTGTGCCCCTGGTTGATTAGAATTTCCACCTCGCGGGCAATTTGCTTCTGTGATAATACATTCCGGAGGATCCCCTTATTTGTTGCCCGGAAAGCACAATAAAGGCATTCGTTTGCACACAGGTTTGAAATATAGAGCGGGGCAAATAATACCAATCGTTTTCCATAAATAGTATCTTTTATTTGATTGGCTGAATCGAATAGTTCCTTTATAAGCTCTGGGTCACTGACACCAGTTAGGATTGCGACATCATCCAAATTCAGCCCTTTCATTTCAGTGGCTTTGGCAATCACTTCCCTTACTTGAATAGCATCGGCAGTTTTATGGGCATTAAGAACATCCCAAATTTTTTGTTCATTGATAAAATTGGTAGGTACGTTGTACATAGTTGGCTTTTTCTGTTATAATTATGTGTTTTATTTTGATTTTATGGAATACTGGAATATTGGATTATTGGAACGTTGTGTGCTATTCTCAATTTTATCCATCATTCCAATAATCCAACTTTCCATTGTCATTTCTTTGCTAAACCTGATTTTACAGAGACACCAGGAATATTTCCAAGCTTTCCGGTTAGTACTCCTAATTCATCAGTAGTGGCATCAATTACAAGAGTTATAATAGAGGTATTCATTTTTGCATTTGGTAATCCGGTACGAGCCAAAATCAGTTCTGAATGTTCGCTTAAAACGGTATTTACTATTCCCGCGCTTTTATCCCGGTCGTCGATAATTATACCTACAAAACCTAATCGTTTCATATTAATTGTATTTATTTGAGGAAAAGAAAAAGGTAGGTATAAAAGATTTCTTGTAAACTCACTACTAACTACTCGCTTCTCGAATCTTTTCTTCCCTAAAGTTAGCTTTTGCCTTCCCGCAGGATTTATGGCTGTAAAGATAGCGTATATAAGTTCAACAAAATATGAGAAAAATATGTTATAAAGAATATTTTCTTTAATAAAATATGAATTAAAACAAATAGAAGTTATTTTTGCATCAATGGATTTAGAAAGTTTATTAAAACAGCAGGAATTTGGTTTAGGAGAATTGGTATTTCTTTTAAAAACTAAAAATGAAGGTCGGACAGAGTTATTTGAACAGTCTCAGAAAGTTAAAAATGAAACCGTTGGAAATAAGGTTTATTTCCGCGGGTTGGTTGAATTTTCAAATGTTTGTTCAAAAGATTGCCTTTATTGTGGAATCCGAAAATCAAATTCGAATGTGGTCCGCTACAATGCAAGCGATGAGGAAATCCTTGAATCGTGCCGTTTTGCCTGGGAAAACCGCTATGGTTCAGTAGTTCTTCAATCAGGTGAGTTATCATCACCAGCATTTATTAAAAGGGTTGATAATCTTTTAAAAGAGATTAAGAAGCTTTCTGACGATGAATTGGGCATAACACTAAGTTGTGGTGAACAAAGCAAAGAAACCTATTTAAAATGGCGTGAAAGCGGTGCGCATCGTTACCTTTTACGCATCGAATCATCCAATAGGGACTTATACTATAAAATTCATCCTAAAAACGTTACTCATTCTTTTGAAAAAAGGCTGGTGGCACTTCAACTTTTAAAGGAAACCGGTTATCAGGTTGGCACAGGTGTAATGGTTGGTTTGCCATTCCAAACATACGAAGACCTTGCAAACGATCTTCTGTTCTTTAAAGAGTTGGATATCGATATGTGTGGAATGGGCCCATATATTGAACACGAAGATACCCCACTTTATCAATTCAAGGATAAGCTAATGTCAAAACAGGAACGATTTGATTTGACATTAAATATGATTGCTGTGTTACGTTTGTTAATGCCTGACATTAATATTGCTTCAGCAACGGCTTTACAGGCAATCGATCCGGCAGGTAGGGAAAAAGCACTTGCCATTGGAACAAATGTGATTATGCCAAATCTTACACCTTGTGTTTACCGGAAAGAATATCAATTGTATGAGGGGAAGCCTTGTTTGGATGAGGATGCAGAACTTTGCCGTAATTGCCTTGAAGCGCGGATCGACCTGGTTGGAAATGAGATTGGTTACGGGGAATGGGGCGATTCGAAACATTACCTTAATCGGACAAAAAAAGCATAAATTGTTTCAAACCGCCCACATTGTTTTCTACAGAAACAGAAAACCTAAAAAAGTTTTTCAATGTTAATTGGAATTCACATTCGAGTGTAAATCCTTTTTTATCAAATTATTTTTTGGAATAATGGAAGAAAGGAATATTGGAATGATGGAATAATGAATTAGTTAAATTCATTCAATCACCCCAACCTTATAATTCATGCATTTTCTCATTCATTCACTTACTCACTTCTAATGTATCCTTATCCCGGCATTAAATCCAACCCAGTATTTTAAGTTGGTGTGGCCACTCCAGTTGTTAATTATTGCGTACGGTGCAAATCCCGATCCGCTACGGGTGTTTCCGTGTTTTTGATAATCTGATATCATCAGGTTAAAAGTTGGCCCGATAAACAGGCTTACATTTTCATTTAACGAACGTGAGAAAGATAATTTTGCCTGTTGAAGGTCGTTGTAGGCATTGGTAAAATGTGCCCCTTCGTTAATGTGGTACGACATCAGTTCCAGGTTGATTTTATAATCATTACGGTCGGCAAGGTGGGTTCCAATACCATAGCCAAATCCCCAATGGAAACGATCGCCTAGAGTTTGTATTCCAACAGAGAAAATGTTGTAAAATTGTTTTACACCAATTTTGAATGACGCATACGTATTAAGCCCTTCGCTAATTCCAATTTCAAATTCTTTAAATCCATTGCGTACAATACTCAGAAATCCAATGGGGACACCATTTTTTACTGTATCAGCAATATTAAGGAATCCGATTTGAACACCATCAACAATACGGGCAGCATTGAGGAATCCTGAAATTTGGGCACCTTTAATTGTACCCGATGAAATATTGCTAAAACCGGCAATTTGTACACCTTTTATATTGTGAGAGAAATTTCCAAATCCTGCCAGTTGTATAAGTTTTGAATCTTCACGGGTGAAATTGACAAATCCTGCTGATTGAAGCCCATTTGTTGACCCGTTATTAATATTTGAAAATCCTGAAAATTGCAGCCCTTTTGTATTCCCGTTGTTGATGTTTGCAAATCCGGCAAATTGGATTGCGTTAATTTTGCCTCCCGAAATATTTGAAAATCCTGCGAATTGGACTCCTGTAGTAGAATGGCGGTTAATGTTTGCAAATCCGCCAAACTCAACACCTTCTATGCCAGCGGCATAACCGGCAAATATATTTAGCGAAAAACGGTTGATTGTATTTCCGGCATGAATTCTGTTTGTTCCTAAAGGAGGTACTAATGTTATTTGAAATGGGACTTCACGGACACTGTTTTCTTCCTGGGCTGAAGTTTTAAGAGTTAATAAAATAAAAGTTATTAAAATGAATAAAGTAATTGTCTTCATGGCTTTTGATCATTTAATGTTTGCAGACCTGAAAGGTCAAATATTTAATTGTTTTCATTCTTTATTGACAGGAAAAAATGAGAAGGGTTGCAAAAAAGAGTTTTCAGTTTTCAGTAGCCAGTTTTCAATCCTCAAGTTTTTTTATAGAATAGAATCCATGATTTCTAGATAGGTAATTGATTTTTTATTTCAAATCTCCAATAATCTTCCTTCCATGGAATTCATTGGCACCAATTATTTTCTGGATTTCATCAACATTTTTATTGGTAACTTTTCCTGCAACAAGGATAGTAATTTGTTTGCCTGCAACCTGTATCATTTTTTTTATGGTTTCAGAACCTTCTTTTGCTGTTGGGTTGCCACCAGAAGTAAGTATTCGGGAAATACCTTTAAGTTTCATCAAATCGTTAACACCTTCAACCGGATCATTTAACTCATCAATAGCTTTGTGGAAAGTTACTTGTAAAGGTTGTGCATGCTCTGTTAAAAGTTTTGTGT
>JABMQB010000302.1 GCA_013203525.1 Mariniphaga sp. | reverse complement strand
GCTGAAAATCTTATATCGATATGACGGTTAAAACTAGCGCGAAAATCGGTGTTTAAGATACTGGCCGAGGACTAATAGCCGTATTGTTCAATGCAAGGTTATTTAAGGAAATTGAGATATTTAAGTAATCGCACTTTTGAAAGAAAACTTTTATTACTTATACGTCGCAAATACCACCAGCCCCATCCATATGGTTAGCAGAAAATCTTGAAGTTAAGGAGCTATAGATAAGATACATTTTAAGCATCTATCCAGTTAAAATAACTACTACTTAAATAATCCCAAATATGGTTTTAAAGCTGGATGAATTAAATAATTATTTGAGCCATACTTTTTAGCTAATCGTTTTATCTTTTTTGATCCTTCTAAATCATAATCAAAAACGTAATTATTACCATCAATTTCTCTACCCAAAATTGACAAATCAGACAAATGGTCAATAAATTTTTCAACCTTTTCATCTGATGTAGAAGGAATATCCGATTTAATCATATTTTCAATTATAGTTTTCTTTTTTATAATTTCATTCGATCCAAAAAATTCATCCAAAAAATTTTCCATTTGATTTATGGTAATACCATCTTCTACTAAAACAGATCTTAAAAACCATTTTGAATATTCAGAATAACCATGTTCTACATCGTCTCTTTCAATTTTAGAATGCCCTTTTAAAACTGCTGATTCTTTACTTTTAATAAAAAGATATATTATATCTCTTGGCCTTGGAATTATTCTCTCAAATATGTATTCTTTTATTTTCTTTCCTCCGATTTCTTCACAAATGAACTTGCTCCACAAATCCTCCGGATAAACTTCTATATCACTTAATTTAAAGACTCTCTCTTCAATTATCCTATATAAAACTTCTGGTGTGTTGAGAAATAACCGGGTATGTTCGATTTTATCTGGCTCTCTTGAATATTCAAGAACGTATTTAAATATATCACTTCTCAAAAATATTGTTAAATGAAATGAATACTTATTTTTTTGATTATTGAAAGCAGTAAAATCTTTTACTATTCTTTCTGTAACTCCAAGCAATCCCAGAATCCATCTACTTTGAATCTCTAATCTGCTGTCTTTTTTCCACGATTTATCAAGATTGTCTATTAAAACAACAATCTTTCTATTATCTTCAAAAAGATTGTTAAGTCGGTTTCTAATTTTACCTAAAATATCTGAATGCAAAATTTCAGAAATACGTACCTTGAAAGATTTTATTGTTTCACCAAATTCTTTAAATGAGACATTTTGAAATTGCTGTTCTAATCTTATCGAAATATCTTCTATAAAAATATCATCATTTTCTTCAATAAAATCAACGAACTTAAATTGATCTTCGGAAACCAAGTATGGTGGTTTATTTAGAATATTTTTATACACCGATATGGCAAGTTCAGTATAAATTAAAAACTTCCAAGTAGTTTCAATTAAATAACTTCTTTCAAAACGTTCTGGTATGTTTTCTAATAAGTATATTAAACCCTCTAAATCGAAAGTTATGGGTTTAATTGTACAAACGTGACTCTTTTTGCTTAGCTCTAGTTCATTTCTCATATGGTAAAGTAGTGCAGTTTTCCCTACACCTTTTCTACCTACAACAATATTAATGTTTTTGCCTACAAAATCAGGAATAGTTCTAGTTTCAATATAATATTGGTCAATTTTATCCTCTTCATGTTCAGCCTGAAATTCTCCAAAATAAATTTTCTGTAATTCTGAACGTTTTCTTTGAGTAACTATATACCTCTTTTTTTTATTAACTAAATCAAAATAATCATCTTTTAATTTCTTAATAAATTCTGATATTATTTGATTACATTCTTCAGCCGATGAATATTTTTTAAGAAGATCTACATAATCTATAGGTACTTCATATGGCTTTTCTGATACCATCAAAACTTTTAAATTTAATCCATAAGCAATCCCCGAAATTAAAGAACATTTTGAATTTTGAGTTTCATAACCAGATCTACTCGAAGACGAAAATTCTGCTATTAATGATGGGATTGTTAAAAGCCTCTCAAGATACCATCCAAATGGTTGCACTTTATTTTCAACTGCATCATCCAATAGAAATATAACTTTATTCTTTTTGAGATTGCTATGTATAGTTTGGCTGTAATTAGTGTCAATTTGTGTTTTTAGGTAAAGCAAGGGTTCTTTAAAATTCTGATTCGTAACCGTCTTTAATGAATCATCTAAAAAATTATATGTAGATTTGTATGGTTCTGCTTTAAAAAAAGAAGAAATTATTTGAGTTGAATTAGAATATGCTGAATAACCCGAACTTATAAGCAGAGACAATTCTTCAAACTTTTTCAATGAGTCGATATGAGATGTATCGAAAAGCAACCAAATTGGTTTGTCTCTTCCTATTGCAAAACCTAATTCAAAAAGAACATTATCATTAAGTCCTGTTAAGTCTGCACAAAAATAATCTGACTTATCGATTTTTTCTAATATCGGATTGATTATAAATTTACCACCTATTTTCAGATCATTCCAAGATACTAAATATGTTGTTTTGGTTCTATTGATATTTTTTATTGCTTCCTCAATAAATTCTCCACAATACTTTGGTTCAGAACTATAGGCAAAAAATCCCTGTTTCATTTTTAAACTCCCTGTATGAAAGTTCTTTTTAGTTCTATAAAAATAATCTCATTTCTTTTTTCTATAAGAAACAATAAAG
>JABMQB010000301.1 GCA_013203525.1 Mariniphaga sp. | reverse complement strand
GTGGTGGTTGATTATTTTTTACAATGTTCATCAGTTTTTATTTTAATAACAAAAAAATGGCTTACAGGTTTGGCAAGCTCTTTAAATTTCACAAAATTAGAAGCCTGCTTTTATTCTTATCAATTAGTAAAACATGTCATGCTGAGCTTGGCATTTATTTTCAGTTTCTATTTTATTGGAATAATTTTCATTTCAAAAACCGCCGCATTTCTGACATTTTCTGGTGAAAACGGATCTTCATGATATTGATTATTAATATACAATTCAGTCTGATCGCAATAAAAATCGCTTGCAGGAATACCTGATGTGCCGGTTGGAATAACTGTAAGTGAAGCATCCCAGTTACTAACATCGAAAATATGCCTGTGCGAAGCCCCATGATTAACTTCGTACAAATTTCCGTATGAATACGAATACGGGCAAACCGTATGAAAACTGCCCGGCATTTCAAACGGACCTTTGTTAAGTTGTAAGGCTTTGTTCAGCATTTCAACCGAACCCATTGGGTGCGCGAGGGTAAAAGTGTGGATTTTACCCCACTGCCAGTCATCGGTGTTTTTACCCAACATAGTTGTTAATTCAGCCACGGCTTCTTTAAACGACTTAATTACTAAATCATCAAAAGTTTCAATTTCGGGTGTCGATATATCATCAATCCATTCCGAAGTTTTTTCAGGAAGAATATTTATCATCAGGTTTTCAAGAATCATCCTACTACTTTTTAGATCAGAAAACATTTTTTCAGAAAGATCGTCCTTAATAAAATTTTCAAGAATTTTTCTATATAAAACTTCAAAAACAGATGTTGCCTGCGATTCGCGTGTAAGGTTTCCATCCCATGAAACCAGTTTTTCAAATGCCTCTTTTTCAATTCCGGTCATTTCAGAACAATTTTTAAGAGCAGGCAAAAAATGAGGCATCATCCGACCAATCAACTTTGAATTAAAATCCCCATGCATTTCCTGAAAATCAGCGATTCCAAACTTATCTTTTTCTTCCAGCATTTCCCTGATCCGGTCAATCCGGTCAGGTGTAGCATACCAATGGCTAATATAATAAGGATAATCATCGGGCGCTGTTTTGTTGTTTGCCGATGAAACATAGCCCCTTTCGGGATTAAACTCATAAGGAAGTTGTTCAAACGGAACCAATCCCTCCCAATCATATTAATCGGTATCGCCTGGGTACACCTAAATACCATTTCCTTTGCAGATTGGAACACCGGCACTTGTTTGTAAACCGATATTACCGGCAGCATCGGCATAAACAATATTCTGGCTCACCGACTTAAAAGTTTTTACAGCATCGCGAAAATCGCTCCAGTTTTTTGCCCTGTTTAATTTATATACTGTCCTTATTTCATTACTCATTTCATTTCCCAACCAATGAATAGAAATTGGTTTTTCTTTCACATCCTTAAACTGGCTTACAATTGGGCCACGATGGGTAAATAAAATTCTTTTTTCAACTTCTTCTCCTCCTTTAATAACAATTTTCTCATTTTTTATAATCAAGTCTTTCCATTCACCATTAAATAAGTATTTCGTACTATCCTCGTTAATCGTTTCAAAATAAAAATCAAGGTCGTCGACCATTACATTGGTCATTCCCCAGGCAATAGAATCGTTATGCCCTGCAATTACAGCTGGTTGCCCGGGTAAAACAAGCCCTGTAACATTCAATTTCCCTTCGACAACAAGATGCATCTGGTACCAGATTCCGGGAGCAAAAAGCCCAAGATGCATATCGTTTGCAAGCAAAGATTTTCTGGTAATACTTTTTTCAGAAGAAACGGCTCAGTTGTTACTTCCATGAAAAATTTCGATACCCAAATCTTCCAATTTTTGAGATGCCGACAAAAGCGATTCCTCTATTATTACCTCAGGCAATTTCATTTCAGGAAAAATTGCAGTTTTATGATTTTTCAAGTCGGGGATCAATTCTAATAACTGCTCTTCGCTAATTTCTTTTTTCAGCTTATTCAATAATATTTCGGTACCCCAGCCCGAAGTCAAATCCCACGACATATACCCAATCAGGTTTATAGAATGCACTGGCTCCCAGGGCTCGGGCTTATAACCAAGCACTTTAAATTCAGGGGGCAATGGATAATTCTCAATATACTGATTTACACCATCAGCAAAAGCCACCAATGTAGATACAATCTCAGGATCTGTAGATTTAATAAGCTTTTCTGATTTTTCCTGAATCCGAAGTGCACGCATTAAGTGGTCAGTTTCAATCATATCAGCACCAAAAATTTCGGAAAGCCTTCCTTGTGTAACCCTTCATAACAAATCAAATTGCCATAAGCGGTCTTGAGCCATTACAAATCCAACGGCTTTATACAAGTCAATTTCATTTTCGGCATAAACATGCGGGATACCGTATTGGTCGCGTAAAACTGTGACTTCTGATTTCATCCCTTCGAGTTGCACATTTTCATTATAGTCGGGGATGGCTGCCTTTTTTAGATTATTTAGAAATAAAAATCCTCCAATTACAAGAATGAGGACTACCGATAGAATTCTCTTTATTAATTTCATTGTTTACAATTTAGTTAGGATGTTAGGTATGGAATTATAATATTTTTATATTTAAACTGAAATTTAATAAAAAAACTAAAAATGAAGAAAGTATTGATTCTTTTTTTCCTCTCAATTTATGCGATATCAGCATATTCGCAGGCTGCAGATAAAATTGTAGGTGTTTGGTGGAACGATGAAAAAACAACAAAAATCCAGGTTGAGAAAAAAGATGGTAAGTACATTGGAACCATTGTTTATATGATTCCTGAAAAATATGAAAATGGTGAACCACCTAAGGACGATGAAAATCCTGATCCTGCATTACGCGACCGATCTGTTGTTGGGTTGCAAATTCTGGAAGGCTTTGTATACAACGAAAAAAAGGAAGAGTGGAAAGACGGTACAATTTACGATCCCAAATCGGGGAAAACATACGATTGTTTCGGCTGGCTTGAAAGCGATGAACTGCTGAAATTAAAGGGATTTGTTATGGGTTTGAGATTTATAGGCCGTAGTTCTGAATGGTATAAAACTACATTATAAGTTATTTGCTTTCTGCGATCATTAAGCTGATACCTGAACGTTAAATCCTTCGTTTTTTACAAACGATGCTATTTGCTGTAATTCTTTTTCAGCTATTTTTATGAGGGTATCAAGAGGTGTATCCCTCGCAATGGTATAAATCATTACCTGCGAGGGATTAATTTTTTTAAGAAGTTCAATCCATGCTTCAAGTTCAACTGTGGTTGTATTATCAAAATACTTACCCTTAAATTCACCTTTCAGAAACATGGTTTGAATAATAACCTTTCCGCTGAAGCGTATTAACTGATCGACAACTTTATTCAGATTAAATGCTGAAGTAGGGCAATCCATAATTTGGATGGTTTCATCAAAAGCCGAATCGAGTTTCTGAATATTGTCTTCAATTTTGAGTAAGGCATTAAATACTTTTTCTTTATAAAGCATAGTTGCATTTGATAAAACTGCAATTCTGGCTTTGGGTGAATATTGATTCCGAAGTTTTATTGTATCGTCAATAATTTCCGCAAATTCAGGATGAAGCGTAGGTTCTCCATTTCCGGCAAAAGTAATTACATCGGGAAGTTGTTTTTCCATTTGCATTTTCAGTAAAGTGTCCTTCAGTTTTTGTTGAACTTCCTCACGAGAGGGCAACGAAACTTTTTTATCGTATGATTTTGGAGTC
>JABMQB010000300.1 GCA_013203525.1 Mariniphaga sp. | reverse complement strand
GTTTACGGCTGTCATTATGTTTGTGAGGTTGTGGGTTCCTGACAAAAAACGTTTTTTATTTAAATTATAAATCTTTGATATTTTACCATTTTGAGAAAATATAATTGTATTATCTTTTATAAAACTTCCGTTTTTTAATTGTTTGTTTTGAGAAATTCCGTAAGATTTACCAATAGATTCAAAAGAATTAAAAAATTCATTAATAAGTTTGTCATCCGAATTGCAAATAAAAAAATCATTCTTTTGCTGGAATCTTAAAATATTGAATTTTATATTCTTGTAATTTTCAAATGATTGATAAAAATCAAGATGTTCTTCAAAAATATTTATTAAAATTGAAATATGCGGAGAAACGCTGATATGCTCTAATTGATGTGATGATAATTCAAAAATAATTTTAGTATTACTATTTATATCCGGCAATGATTCAAAGGGAGGAGTTCCGATATTTCCTATCAAAACGGAATTATTATCTGATAGTTTTATAGTATGAAAAATTAAGCTTGCAGTTGTGCTTTTACCTTTGGTTCCGGTTACTCCGATAGTTTGTTTGCCGAAAGCACGAAGAAAAATATCTGATTGTGAAGTAATCTTATTTTTTGGAATTTTGTCTGAAATATTTTTTAATGAAATTCCGGGAGTTTTGATTATCAAATCAAAATCATTTAAGTTATCAAGGTATTTATTGCCGAGGATAAAATTTATGTTTTTGTATTCTGAATCAGTATTTATATGTTTTTTCAGGGAATGATCTTTATCAGCAACTGTAAATTTTTTATTTGGAAAAAATTCTCCAAGTATCTTACAGCTTGACCGGCCTTCTTTGCCAAAACCAAGTATCAGTACTTTTTTGTTTGGGATTATTTTATTTAATAAATTTTTTAAATTCACTGTTTACGAAGTTTTCCTGATTATATTTTTTTAAAAGCAAATTGAAATCGGTTTTATTGTAATTATTAAAAAGTTCTGAATTTTTATAATATTCCAGAAGAAACGGTAAATTGTTAGAGTTTATTTTTTGGATAATCCGGCATAATGCAGCATTTATTTCATCAATTGTTCCAATACATTCAAACGGTTTTGTTTTTTCTTTTCCGATTAATTGGTTAAAAACGGGCAGTAATTTTTTATCATCAAGTAAATTTTTATTAAAAATTGAAAATAATTTTGATTGTGAAATAAATGGAGATAATATTATATATGTAAATAAACATTTTGGACATTTTCCGCACCAGATGCCTGTTTTAATCCCTGTATTGCAACTTCTGAAAATATTAAAATACTCAGAAAAACCTGAAAATAATTTTCCAATCTGAAGCTCGTTCAGAGGTCGTAAAAAACTAAAATAATTAATATCTCCGGTAATGTATTTATTCACATAAAATCTGAAATCTTTTTCAAATTCATACGATTTTGAATATTGATGATTGATATTTGTATTTCTGATTGTAGCTTCATTTGCACTTGATTCGTTGGATAAAGCAATGTTTTTACAATCTGTTAAAATAGCCGAAAGTACCGAAATAAAGGCAAGCAGAGCTGAAAAAGGAGTATGCCCGTTTAAAAAACCAAGTTCATTTAATTTTAATAATTGCGGATGTATAGTTCGTTGAACCTCAATTATATTCTCTCTTGAAAATCCTGCAGCTTCAATGATTCCCATGCTTGCTTTTCCGGGATTTAAGACAAAGGGTAAAATTTTCTTTCCTGAATTTAAAAGGAGTTTTAAAGTAACAATTGAATCTTTGCCACCGCCAATCGGAACGATTACATCATTGTTGGTTTTAAATGTTTGTTTAGTCAATTTATTTTCGGAATCAGAAATAATTTCAACAAAATCCTCAATATCAGGCGATAAATCATTTAAATAAAAAAATTCTCCCAAGCCATTGAAATATAATTTCTTCCACCATTTAATTTGTTCTGTGTTTAAAACATTTGGTTTAATAATAATTTTTGGCGGGCATGCAGCTTTCCAGTAGCTCACCAATTCAATCATGCCAATATTAAAAACTATATTATTAATTCTATTATCGGATAATTTGTCGGTGGAAAAAAAATCTTTTTTTGGGAATTTTAATGTTGGTTTAAAAAAATATTTATCAGCAAGATTAAATAAAAATTCAATATTGAGCGAGTCATTATTAATTGATATTGAATAGCTTTCATAAACAAAATAAGGATATTCACTACTTAAATTTTTATATTTTTGAAGATTATCCTTTTTTTTCAT
>JABMQB010000299.1 GCA_013203525.1 Mariniphaga sp. | reverse complement strand
GGCTGTCCGCTAAAATTTTTACTTTTACCCATGTCTTTCTTTTTTGTGTCGTAACTCAAAAGTAGACATCCCGGGTTAGGCTGCAAAATACCTGACCCGGTTAATTAGTTTTACCGGACAACAGTGATATTTAATACATAAGTATGAAACGATTAATAAAAATCTTATTTCTGATTTTTTCAGGTTCTACAATTGAAAATATCAAACATCATAAAAGTTCAATTTTATATATCCTAATTGGCATAAATTTTGAGCCTGGTTTCTGGCTTAACTTAACAATTCGTTAAATATTCAAATTTTGAAACACTTTAAACACATATTTTTCTTTATCATTTTGAACGTTGCTACATTTAGAACAAACCAACGAAATCTTAAATCATGAAAATAATTACAACATTTATATTTCTTTTTTTATCAATTATATTATTGGGGCAAACCGACACCAGTTATTATTTCGGAATAAATGGAAAGATTGTTACCGATGCCGCAGCAATACACAAAAAAACAGTCGAATTTAAATCAAAGAAAAAAGCAACTGTTAAAACCTTTAAACGCAACCAGTCGGATTGGGAAGTTTCTAAAATAGAATTATATAAAAAGACGGATAATGATACTTATTTGATAATTTCGGGAGGATTGAAAAAAAATACAATGGCCCGAAATTTTATAGAATTGGAAAATAATACTTTCAGATTTAATGAAGTTATTAATGATAAAATAAAACGAACAGGCTATGCAAAATCTATTGTACCTTTAATTTTACATGGTGAAGTAACCGAATTTTACCCTAATGGAAATAAAAGATCTATTTCTGTTTATAATAACAACGAATTGGTTTCAAATAAAAATTGGCTGGCAAATGGGGAAGAATACTACGACAATCTTTTTTATTCTGTTGATAATGAACCTTTTTATCTTCCTGGAAATAATAAACTGCATAGCCATATTTTAAAAACATTTAACGAAAATAATGTTGATTATTCGACCACAACGGGAGGGATTGTAGTAGGTTTTGTGGTTTTTGAAGCCGGAAATATTGGAGGATTCAGAATAATGAAAGGAATTAATGGCAATATAAATCAGTTGGTATTAAGTTCACTTAATTCATTGGAAGGAGAATGGCAACCTGCAAAACTTAGGGGCCAAACAGTTAGGTTTTTTCAGTTATTTCCAATAAACTTTATTCATAATGAAACCAAATATGAAAATCTTAACCTTGAAGGAGGAATGCTGAATTGGAATGTTAATTAATTCATATGCAAAGCTTAAAACAATTTCCTGTCAATTTTTAATTCCTAATAGCCTCAATTTAAACGTGTATTAATTTTATCTAAACTCTTTCTAAATAAATTTGTTTATAAAATAAATCATTCTATATTTGAATCCATTAAAAATGGTATAACAATGAAAAATACTTTCACATGCTGCAGTTCAATTACAGCCATTTCAGTTGGTTGCTGCGGATTTGTTATGCCTTCTATGTCTATGACTATGCAATAGCCTTCTCTCAATGTAATTAAATATACATTGTTCGAAGGCACCTCGGTTAAAAAAAATCATAAAAAATTAATTAAAAATTTATTGTCATGTCCGATTGTATTATTCGGTTTAGCGGAAATAATTGCAATAATAATTCAGCGATAAATGAACTTGTTGAATATTTAAATAGTCAATGTAGTAGTAAATTTCTGGTGCTTTCTTCCATCCATAGTATTTATAAATTACTTTCGGATAGTATTATTAATGCTTTTGAACAGGAAAGTGAACACTCCCCTATTGAAAAATCTCTTACTGATATTTTTCTAAAAATTACGGGAGATGATCCTAACCAGGAATATCAGGTGCTGGCAGAAAGAATCACGAATCTTCTTCATGGTATTTCATTGATAGGTGATTATTCTCCTGCTTTGAAAGACCAGGTTTTAAGTTATAGTGAGAAACTATCGGCTCACATTCTTCAATATCAGCTACAAAGGCTTGGATTACAAACGTGCATAATTTTACCTGAAGATTACAAATTCATTGTATCGACCGATTATGGAAATGCATCTCATCTTTCATTTGATATCGATAAGCTTAAACAACTCAACAAGGATTTAATTTATATAATTCCCGGCTCATATGGAATTACTTCTGAACAGAAAATAGCCCGGGCAGGAAATTCAGCAGCAGACTATACTGCTGCATCGATAACTGCTTCTCTTTCAGCCAGTGAATTAATTCTATGGGGTCTTGAAAAGGATTTTTTTAGTAGTGATCCGGAAATTGTTGAGAATCCAATAATAATAGAAAGGTTGACCTATGCCGAGGCAAGCGAACTTGCATATTTCGACCATTATTCATTTCACCCACGGACAGTTGAACCCTTGGAGGAAAAACATATTCCAATCAAAATTAAAAACATAGATTCTAAATCTGTAAGCACTATTATTAATACTGAAACCTTTATTTCAGAGCAGATTATTAAGGGCGTTGCTTATTCTGATGATATTTCACTTTTGAAACTGAATGGGCCAGGCGTTGGCTTAAAGCCGGGTATACTTGCTAAAGTTACAACATCGTTAAGTGAAGCAGAAATTAATGTAAAATCGGTAATAACTTCTCAAATCTCTATCAATTTTATTCTTGGAAGGAATGAAGGCATGAAGGCTTTGGAAATTATAAATCAGCTTGGTTTTACTTCAGTTAATAAAATAAAAATTATAGATGATGTCTCACTTATCGGGATTGTTGGCCATGGCATGCAACAAAACTATGGCGTTTCTGCAAAATTGTTTACTGCTGTTGCAGAAAATAAAATTAACGTTTTACTCAGTGGCTCAGGAGCCTCTGACCTTGTGAGTTACCTGATAGTAAAACAATCAGACCGAAATAAAAGTATCCAAAAAATTTATCAAGCATTTTTTAATAACCGTTAATCCTATAGATTAGGATTACAAAATCCAAAAAAATATGACAAAGCAAAATTTAAATTTTGAAACACTTCAAATACACGCAGGCCACGAGCCGGATAGTACTACCAATTCAAGGGCAGTTCCCATTTACCAAACTTCTTCGTACGTATTTAACGATGCCGATCATGCTGCCAATCTTTTCGCCCTAAAAGAATTTGGCAACATTTATACACGGATTATGAATCCGACAAGTGATGTATTTGAACAACGAATTGCCGCACTTGAGGGTGGAGCAGCAGCATTAGCAGTTTCATCAGGGCATGCAGCACAATTTCTCACTTTTAACACTATACTCGGTATAGGTGATAATTTTGTAACATCACCCTATTTATATGGTGGTTCGTTTAATCAATTTAAAGTAACTTTCAAAAAACTTGGAATTGAGGCAAGATTTGCTGAGAATTTAAATCCTGAATCATTTGAAAAATTGATTGATAATGATACCAAAGCAATCTATTTTGAAACAATTGGGAACCCGGGTTTTAATATTCCCGACTTTGAAGCTTTGGGGGCATTGGCAAAAAAATACGACATCCCTTTAATTGCTGATAATACATTTGCAGGGGCTGGGTACCTTTTCCGCCCAATTGATTATGGAGCTAATATTGTTGTTGAATCGGCTACAAAATGGATTGGTGGCCATGGAACAAGCATTGGTGGAGTTATAGTTGATGCAGGAAATTACAACTGGGGCAATGGTAAATTCCCCGGATTCACCGAACCTTCTGAAGGATACCATGGATTAAAATACTGGGATGTTTTTAATTTTGATGGCCCATTTGGAAACATTGCATTTATTATTAAAACCCGTGTTGAAGGCTTGCGGGATATTGGCCCTTCAATAAGTCCATTTAATTCGTTTCTTTTAATTCAAGGGCTCGAAACATTATCACTTCGCCTTGACAGGCATGTTGAAAATACCCTGGCATTAGCTAAATGGCTGCAAGATCACCCAAAAGTAGACAACGTAAATTATCCAGGACTTGAAGGAAATCATTCGTATGAAAATGCAAAAAAATATTTACCTAAAGGCGCTGGAGGTGTTTTATCTTTTGAAGTAAAAGGTGATAAAGAAGATGCTAATGCAGTTGTGAACAACCTAAAACTTGTAAGTCATCTTGCTAATGTTGGCGATGCCAAAACCCTGATTATACAGCCTTCTGCAACAACACACCAACAGCTTTCAGAAGAAGCTCAGCTTGCAGCAGGAGTAAAACCAACAGCATTGAGAGTCAGTGTTGGGATTGAACATATAAGTGATATTATTGCTGATTTTGAACAAGCATTGGGTATTATTGGTTAATATATTAATATCCTGGATAGTGGGCAGTGAGAGGTGAGTTGGGATTGATAGGTACTGAACTCAAAGTTCATTATTCAGGATTTTAAATAAAATTTAAGATTCTTAATTAAAAAAATCAAATCATGCCAGTCAATATTCCGGACAGAATGCCGGCCATTGAATTACTTAAAAAGGAAAACATATTTGTAATTGATGAGACAAGTGCTTCCCATCAGGATATTCGTCCCTTGCGATTACTAATATTGAACCTGATGCCTCTGAAAGTAACAACCGAAACCGATCTTTTACGATTGCTGTCAAATACACCATTGCAACTTGAAATCGATTTTATGAAAATCAAAGGGCATACTTCTAAAAACACACCTATTGAACACATGCTGGATTTTTATAAAGACAGTGATACAATTTTCAAGAAAAATTACGATGGTATGATCATAACCGGTGCGCCGGTTGAGCAATTACCCTTTGAAGATGTAACTTATTGGAATGAAATGAAACAAATTATGGATTGGGCAGAGCACCATGTTTATTCAACCTTGTTCATTTGCTGGGGTGCACAGGCAGCGCTTCATCATTTCCATGGAATTCCGAAATATCCTCTTAATAAAAAAATGTTTGGTGTATTTAAGCATACTCACATAAATGGCGACCTTCCAATTTTCAGAGGATTTGACGATGAATTTTATGTCCCTCATTCACGACATACAGAAATCAGGGAAGAAGATATTTTAAAGGTTCCTGAATTAAAAATACTATCAACTTCAAAAGAAGCTGGTGTAAATATGTTAATTGGAAATAAGGGCCGCCAGTTATTTATAACCGGCCATACAGAATATTCGCGCTACACCCTTGATTCTGAATACAAACGAGATGTTGAGAAAAACCTTCCCATCGAAATACCCGAAAATTATTATAGAGATAATAATCCGGAGAATGAACCACTAATGCGCTGGAGGTCTACTGCCAATTTATTATTTGCCAATTGGCTTAACTATTACGTTTATCAGGAAACACCTTATAATCTTGAAGAAATACATTGATATTTTTTTATTTATCCTTTTTAATTAAACATTCTTTTATTTCTCAAAAAACTTTCATAGTTTATTACCGATATATTGATAATAATGTTATCAATTTCAATTATTTATAAACTTAACGGAGGAATAATTATGAATGTTAAAAGAATGCTGTTAGCCGCCCTTGCTGTATTTGTGACCATTCAGGTTTTAGACTTTTTAATCCACTCACTTTTACTTGCTTCAATGTATGAGGAAACCACAGAAATTTGGAGGCCAGATATGATGCAACTTATGTGGATTATGTACATAACCAGTGCATTTTTATCATTTTTATTTGTATACATATTCACAAAGGGACATCAGGGAAAAGGAGTAATTGAGGGAGCAAAATATGGATTCCTAATTGGATTATTAATTGCAGTAATTGGCATTTTAAATCAATATGTTATCTACCCAATTCCTTTGAATATGGCTATCATTTGGATGGTTTCAGGGTTAATTGAATTTATTGTGGCAGGTATTGTAGTGGCTCTCATTTATAAACCAAAAACATTATAACATTTAATCAAACAATTGTTACGGTAGATTCCATCTGTATTTTTCGGATGGAATCTTTTTTTATTGCCATTTCTGATTTTGATTGAGAAAGACTAAATTTGAATGGTAAACCTATAAATCTATTAAAATGCCTACAAAGAAAATAGCTGTTGTCTTAGCCGGATGTGGAGTTTTTGATGGTGCCGAAATTCATGAAGCAACATTAACAATGTTGGCTATTAATAAACAAGGAGCAGAATATCAGTGCTTTGCTCCCGATATAAATCAAGCACATGTTGTTAACCACATCAACGGGCAGGAAATGGATGAATCCCGAAATGTATTGATAGAATCGGCGCGTATTGCCAGAGGAAATATTAAACCATTAAACGAGTTTAAATCTGCTGAATATGATGCAATAATTTTCCCCGGTGGTTTTGGAGCGGCAAAAAACCTATGCACATTTGCATTCGATGGAGTTGATTGCACGGTTAATCCTGATGTTGAAAAAGCAATCAAAACAATGGTTGAAGATGGGAAACCAATAGGTGCATTATGCATATCACCAGTATTGATTGCAAAAATACTGGGCGACGTAAAAGTTACCATCGGGCAAGATGCAGGAACTGCAGATGCCATAAAAAGTTTAGGAGGAAAGCATAACGTAACCACGCATGGCGAAATAATTATCGACCCGAATTATAAAGTTGTATCAACACCCTGCTACATGCTCGATGCTACTATCAGCCAGATAGCTGAAGGTGCTGAGAATGTAGTAAAGGCAATTCTTGAAATGATTTAAAAAGCTAAAAGAAAAAATGCACTTCATCGATATTCATACACATAAGGAATATTCTTCTGACAATGTAATTACAGTTCGAAATATTTACCCCGGTGAAGGTTTTGGTTCATTTTACAAAACAAATTTTTACTCTGTAGGCCTTCATCCCTGGCATATAAAATCGGCTAAAAAAAACAATATATTACTTGAGCAGGTTGAAAAGGCAGTTCAATTTGACCATGTCGTTTTTATAGGCGAGTGTGGATTGGATAAAAAATGTGAAACTGATTTTAAAGAACAAGAAAGAATTTTTCTCAAACAAATTGAATTAGCGGAAAAAGTAAAGAAACCTATTATAATTCATTGTGTAAAAACTATAAATGAAATTCTGGAAACCAGAAAAAGGTCTAAAGCAAAATCACCATGGATTTTACATGCTTATTCCGGGAATATTCAGCAAACATTACAATTTGTTAAACATGGTTTCACATTCTCATTCGGAAAAAATCTATTAGAAAATATTTCAAAAGTTAATGAATCCTTAGCAGAAATACCTATTGATTCATTTTTTCTGGAAACCGATGAATATTCTGGTTCTATAAAAGATATTTATCAAAAAGCTTCTGAAATTAAAGAAGTTGATATTTCTTTTCTGGCCTTAACAATTAAAAACAATTTTAAAAGAATAACTGGCATTGAATGAGTTGGCTTGAAAGGACGGAATTATTAATTGGGAAAGATAAGTTAGCAAAGCTACAAACATCTAATGTATTGATAGTTGGGCTTGGAGGAGTTGGTGCTTATGCAGCTGAGCTTTTATGCCGCGCAGGAGTAGGTAAAATGACAATAGTGGATGGAGATGTTATTGAAGCCACCAACCGAAACCGTCAATTACCTGCATTGAAAAGCAACGAAGGCAAACCTAAAACTGAAGTTCTGGCCGAAAGATTTATGGATATCAATCCGGCTCTTGAATTAACTACCCATTTTGAATTCCTAAACGATGAACGCATAAATGAGGTATTGGACAGTCAAAGTTTTGATTATGTGGTAGATGCCATTGATACCCTTTCACCCAAGGTATTTTTAGTTTATTCCAGTATTCAAAAAGGATACAAAGTTGTAAGTTCAATGGGTGCCGGCGGAAAAACTGATCCCTTGCAAGTACAAATTGCAGATATTTCAAAATCATACAACTGTAGGCTTGCCCGAATGCTCAGAAAACGACTTTATAAACTGGGAGTAAAAAAAGGTATTAAAGTAATATTTTCTCCTGAAGATATTCCAAAAGAGGCAATCAGAGCAGAAGAGGGGCGAAACAAAAAATCAGTAGTTGGAACAATTTCTTATATGCCACCCATTTTTGGATGTTATATAGCCAGTGTTGTTATCAGAGATTTATTAGGCTAATGAACAATTGCTGTAACTTCAATTTCAACCAGATATTCAGGCCCAATTAATGATTTCACCTCCAGAAACGATGTTACTGGTTTAATTTTTTTGAAATATTCACTGTGAGCTTTTCCAACTTCTTCCCATGTGAACATATCGGTCAGATAAACACGAGTACGGGTAATATCCTCTTTTCTACCTCCTGCTTTTTCAACAAACTGAATTATTTTCTGAAGTATATACTTAGTTTGTTCATAGGCATTATTAATGCCAACAACGTTACCTTCTTCATCAACTGCCACTGTTCCTGAAACTTCTATAACCTGTCCTACCCTAACTACCCGGCTGTATCCAACAGCGTCTTCCCATTTTGCACCTGATGAAAAATTTTGCCTTTCTGCCATAACAGTTTTTTTAAAAGTAATTTAACATAGTTTCTTTTTACTGATGTTTTTTAAAAACGTTTCAGTAAAATGAACATATTTTTAGAATTCTTTCCCTTCAAAAGTGAATATAAAATTTTATACTCCTGATTTCGTTCTAATTTTACCAACAAACATATCAATACTAACTAATTGCTCCCCAGTTAAAATCGGTTGTTTTTGAAGAAAGAAGATATTTTAATAAAAGCCTATTTTCAGGCTTTTGCAATATTGGGTCATTTTCAAGAATTTGTTTTGCATGATCACGAGCTAATTGCAAAATTTCCCCGTCTTTTGCAAGGTTTGCAATCTTCAAGTCAAATCCAATTCCGCTTTGCTGTGTACCCTCAATATCGCCAGGCCCTCTTAATCTCATATCCACTTCCGCAATTTCAAAACCGTCATTTGTACGAACCATTGTTCCCAATCGTTTTCGGCTTTCGTTACCCAGTTTATACGATGTTAATAAAATACAATACGATTGTTCTGCTCCTCTTCCAACTCTACCTCTTAACTGATGAAGCTGCGACAATCCAAATCTTTCAGCGCTTTCAATAATCATAACCGAAGCATTTGGAACATCTACACCCACTTCAATTACTGTTGTTGAAACCAGGATTTGCGTTTCTTTTTCCTTAAACTTTTGCATCTCTCTATCCTTCTCCGAAGATTTCATTCGCCCATGGACCATTCCTATTTTATATTCAGGAAATATTTCAACTGTATGACGATACCCTTCTTCCAAATTTTTATAATCAAGTTTTTCTGAATCTGAAATAAGCGGATAAACGATATAAACCTGCTGCCCTTTGTCAAGCTGTTGCCTTACAAAATTAATTACCTTTCCTCGGTTATTTTCATAAAAATGCATGGTTTGAATTGGTTTCCTTCCGGGTGGTAATTCATCAATAACCGATACATCCAGGTCGCCATATAATGTCATTGCTAATGTACGCGGTATTGGAGTAGCTG
>JABMQB010000298.1 GCA_013203525.1 Mariniphaga sp. | reverse complement strand
ATTAAAGGATTTGGCAAGTTTGAAGGGTATGCCAACCGCGATTCATTAAAATATATCAATAAGTATAATTTACAAAATATTCCTACTATTTACAGAGGGACTTTACGCCGGCCTGGTTTTAGCCAAGCCTGGAATGTATTGGTACAATTGGGTGCTACCGATGATTCATATTATCTTGAAAATGTAGAAAATATGACATACCGCGATTTTATAAATTCCTTCCTGTACTACCATAAATCAGATTCGGTTGAGACCAAGCTTTACCATTATATGCATCTCGACCAGGATTCTGAAATAATTGGAAAACTTAAATGGCTGGGAATTTTTGAAGATATCCCAATTGGATTAAAAAAAGCTACTCCAGCCCAGGTTCTTGAGCATCTGATTAAACAAAAATGGCATCTCGAACCTTATGATAAAGACCTTATGGTAATGTGGCATAAATTTATTTACAAGGATATTTTGACTAAAAAACCTGTTACAATAACAACTTCGCTAGCTGTAGTTGGAGAAGATGCCCACAATACCGCCATGGCAAAAACTGTGGGATTACCATTAGGCATTGCAGCAAAACTAATTTTAACAGGAAAAATCAGCTTATGCGGATTACAAATTCCGATTATCCCTGAAATATATGAACCTGTACTTAAAGAGCTGGAGAATTATGGAATACAATTTACCGAATCGATTCACGAATCAAGTAAGGAAGACTGGCAATATCATTAAGGAAAATAAAAAACAGAATTTCATTATTTCTTACTTTAAACCAGAATGGTATTATAATCAGTTAAATTTTAATGCATACTACTTAATCTTTGCGAATTGATGTAAAATCCCTAAATTTATCTGCAACATAACTAATCCAATTCTTATGAAACGCAGAGAATTTCTCGAAAAATCAAGCCTTGCTACCGGGGCAGCCTTATTAGCATCTTCGGCAAATGCCACAACAATAAATCGCGAAAAAGCCAATCCGGCAAAACAAAATTCAGGACAGGCAAATATAAAAATAGGGCTTTACAGCATTTCATACCTGGGTATCTGGTACAATGGTCCGGCTCTGACATTTGAAGAAATGGTAAAACGAGCCAAAGATGTGGGGTACGATGGCATAGAACTCGATAACAAACGCCCCTTGGGAAATCCAATGGATTTGAATCAGGCTGCACGCGACAAAATGCGAAACCTTGTTGAAAAAAACGGGATGGAAATTCCGTGTGTTGCTGCGAACAACGATTTTTCGAGCCCTATACAGGAACAACGTGAAATGCAACTTCTGATGGTGAAAGAAACCATTAAACTTGCAGCTGATGTAGGTGCCAAAATTGTCAGGCTGTTTGCTGCCTGGTTTGGCGTCCCTATTCATAATGGCATTGGGACATATGATTTTGTAAGGGGAGATTTCTACACATACGAACGCAAATACCCTTACGTAACCCGGATAGATAAATGGAGCTATGTCAGGGAATGTTTAAAAGAAGTTACCGGTTTTGCAGAAGAATATGGAATTACCCTGGTTCTTCAAAACCATCCACCCCTAACCGACCATTGGAAAGATTGTTACAATATGGTAAAGGAAGTAAATTCGGAAAACCTGAAAGTGTGCCTCGACCTGCCAATGATGATAAAACACGACAAAGAATGGGTTGAAAATGCGGTTAGGACGGTTGGCAACCTACAAACTCATTCTCATTTTGGCGGAGAATATTTCCGCGACAGTTCGGGAAAAGTACAGCAAAAAGTTATTAGTTCAAAATTTGGAAAGCCCCTACCCGATTATGGACATTTTTTGGAGCTAATGGATGAAATCAGTTACAATGGTTGGTTTACATTCGAACTGTGCCACCCGGTCCTTACCGATTCTCATGAAGTTGCCGGAATTGAATATGTTCACGAACAGGTAGAACTTGCCCATGAATTTATGAAAGATATTATTAATTCGATGTGATAATTTCCAGATAACTTTATGTTAGCTATTAAGAAAAGGGAACAAGCAAAATAATAGCGTTTTAAACCGGATGCTAATCTATTTACCGAATTTTAAAGGAGAAAACCGATTTTTATGAAAGAACTTAAAATTGCTGTGGCACAATTCGAACCTAAGGATGGTAACAAGCAATATAACCTATCGGTCATTGATAAACTAACTAAAAAAGCAAAACTACAGGGGGCTGAAGTGATCTGTTTTCATGAACTTTCGGTTACAGCCTATACCTTTTGTAAAAACCTGACCCAAGAAGAGATCACAAATCTGACCGAGAAAATTCCCAACGGTGAAAGTACCCGCGCTTTGATAGAAATTTCCGCCCGGCATAATATACCTGTGCTGGCCGGATTATTGGAAAAGAGTGAAAATAAAATTTATAACAGTTATATATGTGTTGATAAATCAGGATTAATTGCCAGATACCGAAAAATACATCCTTTTATAAGCCCGTTCCTGAGCAGTGGCAACAAATATGTGGTTTTTAACCTAAAGGGATGGAAATGTGGCATTCTGATTTGCTATGATAACAATATTATTGAAAATGTAAGGGCAACAACTTTGCTTGGAGCGGAAATTATATTTGCGCCACATGTTACCATGTGTACTCCCTCACCGATGCCCGGAAGAGGATTTGTAGATGATAAACTGTGGCAAAACAGATATAAAGATCCTACTGCTCTCAGGATGGAATTTGACGGCCCTAAAGGAAAAGGCTGGCTAATGCGCTGGCTTCCTTCGCGGGCATATGATAATGGAGTTTATTACGCTTTTACAAATCCAATCGGATACGATGGAGAACACCTCAAAAACGGCAACTCGCTGGTTATGGATCCGTACGGTGAAATACTGGCCGAAATAAAAAGTTTTAATAATGAAATTGCTGTCGCAACCATTACTGAAGATAAATTGTCACTTTCGGGAGGATTTAGGTATAAAAATGCACGCAAACCGGAATTATATAAAGATATTATTGGTAAACCAAACAAACCGGTTTTAAAACCCATTTGGATGAATCACCAACAATAATAATATGGATGGAGCGATTTTTTTCATTAAATGCTCAAATTAATTATCTTTCAAAAAATTGAGGTCGTATAAAAAATATTGAAATGAAAAAACAAATTCACTTGTATGTAGCTTTCTTCCTATTTCTGTTAATCCCTTTTGGATCGGTATCACAAATTACATGGCCCAATGGAGCGAAAGCAGCTATCTGCCTGACATATGACGATGGGCTTGACTGCCATCTGGATGTTGCTGTACCACAGTTACATGAATTTGGTTTGAAGGGTACTTTTTTCTGCCCAGGCCATTCTGCCAGTTTATTTAACCGTATGGATGAATGGCGGCAAATCATAGAAAACGGGCACGAACTCGGTAACCATTCACTTTTCCACCCTTGTGATGGAAATATTGAGGGGCGTGACTGGGTAAAACCGGAATATGACCTGAATAATTATACTTTAGAACAAATAGCAACTGAACTACGGGTAGCTAATACCCTGTTAAAAGCAGTAGATGGCAAGAGAATAAGGACATACGGTTATACCTGCAGCGACTTTAAAGCTGATGGAGTAAATTTTACAGGCACTATTAAAAATATGTTTGCCGCTGCCCGTAATGATGGTTCAATCCCCAAATCTATGGATGGCTATGATATACACAAAACTCCAAGCTGGTGTGTTGATGGGCATAAGGCTGAAGACCTGATTGCTTATGTCGAAAAAGCCCGCGATAACGGAACCATAGCCATTTTTATGTTCCATAGTGTGGAAGGAAGCTATCTGAATGTATCAGCTGAAGACCATAAAAAATTACTTCAATATATCAGCGATAACCAAAAAGATTATTATTGTTCGACTTTTATGGAGGTAATGGAATATATTAGCGAGAATCGAAAATAGGATAACAAACATTATATAATTTTTGATTACATAAATAAAACAAGCTTAATCCCTCAATAATTTTCCTTTTCAGTATTCTAAAGATTTCATTCCGGTACTAATTTTGAGGGTGAGTACTTTCCGAAGAAAACAGTAATATAATTTACTTTTATATAACTAATACTAAACCAGAAAACTACCGCCATGAAAAAACTAATTGTATTTACCCTCATTCTGATTTCTCTACTTTTTATTAGCCAGATAACTTATTGCCAACCAAACCGGGAAGAATGGCAACCACCCGAAGAAGTATTAAACGCTATTGGGATTGAAACAGGCATGATAATCGGCGAAATTGGAGCCGGAAGAGGATATATGACTTTTCCGCTTCTTGAAAGAGTTGGACCAGAAGGAAAAGTATATGCCAATGATATTAGCATCAGGGATTTAAATTATCTGAAAGAAAAAGCTAAAAGAGAGGGATTTACAAATCTTGAAACAATTGAAGGTAAGGTTGATGATCCTGTGTTTCCGGTTAACGAGCTTAATTTGATGATTATGGTTTATGT
>JABMQB010000297.1 GCA_013203525.1 Mariniphaga sp. | reverse complement strand
GTAGATACGGATGGTGATGGTGAACCTGATTATCTGGATCTGGATGCTGATGGAGATAATGTCCCGGATTATATCGAAGGCCATGATGCTAATGTAGATGGTATAGCAGATATATTACCATTCGGGCAGGATCGTGATGGTGATGGATTAGATGATGCATACGATTCATTTGATATGGTATTTGGTTACCTTGATACTAATAACGCAATTGGTTCGAACGCACCACTTCAGGACTTTGACTTTGACCTTATCAGAGACTGGAGGGATATTGACGATGATAATGATGGTTATTTAACAATAGATGAAGACACAAACTACGATGGTGATTATTCTAATGATGATATTGATTTAGATGGCCATCCTGAATACCTCGACCTGAATAACGAATGTGAATTATTTGTTCCTGAAGGATTCTCTCCAGATGGTAATGGAATTAATGATTACTTCAAAGTATTTTGCATAGAAGGAAATCCAAATGCTGTAATGAATATTTTCGACAGAGACGGCCATTTACTATACCGGCACGATCATTATGGGAACCTTGAATACTGGGGAAGTGAAGACCTTGCATGGTGGGATGGCACTTCTGAAAGCCGTTGGGTACGTAATCAGGGATTATTACCTCCGGGAAATTACATTTATGTTCTTGAATTGGATGGTGGCCGTGAAGAAAGAGGTACAGTAATGATTTCATACTAATCATTCTAACAAATAATCCTCAACTTCGGCTTCATTTAAACCTCAATAATAACTATACTATTATCTGAATCTTAAAATATTACCGAAGAATTTTGCATAAAAAGAAAAAAACCAATATAGTATTCTTTTTTACCACTAATACCCGTTGTTTAACCCGTAAACCTTACGAATAAGGGTATTCCTCAGTGTTTATCAGATATTACCTTATTTACAAACACTTCTTCAAAACCTACTTTTACAATAAGATTATTAAGAATTTAATTGTGAAAAAATCAGTTAAACAGCGATTTACACAATACAGTGTTTACAAGTTCGCATAAATATATTTATGAAACCGGAAATATCGATTTAATAAACAAAACATTTATAGTAGATAAAAAGAGGTGAAACTACGGATCATATATAAATTAATAATAATTGTCATCTTGTTGGTTGGCAGTTTACAATCGAATGCGCAATTAGATCCTATGTTTACTCAATATATGTTTAATACACAATCCATAAATCCGGCCTATGCAGGAATGTGGGAGAAGATTGGTTTTTTCAGCCTGGTAAGAAGGAATTTTGCCAGTATCGACAGGGCACCACTTACTCAACTTGTTTCATTTCATACACCGGTTAAAAATGAATTTGTAGGTGTTGGATTAAATATTATTAATGATAATATAGGCCGGGAAACCAGGTTAAGTATTTTTGGCGACTATTCATTTAAAGTACTTTTAAAAAGAGATTTATATTTGCGATTGGGATTAAAGTTTGGATTCATGAATTATAACAATAAACTTAATGAATATGAGCTATACCCTGATAATCAGTTCGATCCGGCTTTCCAGGGCGAAATAAATAATAAGTTTATGCCTAATTTTGGCGTCGGTGCTTTCTTATATAACGATTATTTCTATGTTAGCCTTTCAATCCCGAAATTAATTCAGAATGATTTTCAGGCTAATGTGAATAATTTTTCATCGGTGGCAGAAGCTCAGCATGTATATTTAACCGGAGGTTATGTTTTTGGTATGCCTAAAAGTATAAAGTTTAAACCATCGGCACTATTTCGGTATACAATTGGATTACCGCTTGAATTTGACCTTGCCGCCACATTTAATTTTAAAGAACGATTTGAGTTAGGAGCAATGTTACGAACCAGCAGCTCAATTGGATTTATTGCCCAATGGATTTTTAATAATAAGCTACGTGTTGGATATGCTGTGGATATACCAATTACCGAAATTTTTAGTTACCAGTATGGCTGCCATGAAATTATGGTTAGTTATGATCTTGACTTCTATGGAAGAAATTATGTCAGAAGCCGTTTCTTCTAATCTTCTGTATTTAATAACTTGTCAGCCATCGCATTAGCAAGTGCAATACATTCATCGTATTTGTCCTGTTTTAATGCCCCCTTTTCTTCTATCGGATCATAAACCATTTCCCATTTAATATTTTCAGCAAATTTTACAAGGTTCTTCACACCTCCACCATTCCATGAATAATTACCAAATATACCGAGATAATGATTTTTAGGAGCCATGTGCAATATTGTTGACAGCAACGTTTCCACATTCGGAAACAAAGCATTGTTGTATGCTGCACTACCTACAATAAATCCCTTATACTTGAAAATATCATTAATAATATACGAAGTGTGTGTTTTTGAAGCATCGTACACCCTGATATTTTTAATTCCCCTTTCAGATATTCTTCGGGCGATAACTTCAGCCATTTTTTTTGTATTTCCATACATCGATCCGTAAACAATCACCACACCCAGTTCCAAATCGTATGAACTCCATTTATTGTATCGAGTTAAAATCCAATCCAAGTCAGTTCGCCAAATAGGGCCATGTGTAGCTGCAATCATTTGTATATCAAGCGGAGCAAGTTTTTTAATAGCACGTTGTGTGTGTGGGCAGTATTTTCCAACAATATTGGTAAAATACCGCATTACTTCGATTTCATAAAAATCAAGGTTTATTTCATCATCAAAAATACCACCATCAAGAGTTCCGTAACTACCAAATGCATCACCTGAAAAAACTATTTTATTATTTTCCTCATAAGTAACCATGGTTTCAGGCCAATGCACCATAGG
>JABMQB010000296.1 GCA_013203525.1 Mariniphaga sp. | reverse complement strand
TTCAACATTGGAAGAACAGTTTCTATCCGTGTTTTTATAATGTCATTAGTTTCCATTGTTTTTTTACAAAGGTAACTAATATATTTGTATTTTGGACATGTTATTTATTGACACTTCCTAAGGCTTTATAGTTAGTTTAAGCTATTATGCATTAGTTTGATAAAATAATAAAACAGATAATTTTTTGACAGAAAGTTATAAATTGTACGTTGGAAATAAAGTATCATATTATTGGGGAAAAGATAATTAAAATGGAACCAGCACAAAATAATAAAAAATCATTATTGGTATTTACCTTTCTGGTTTGTTTTGTATTTTTGGTATACGGACAGCCTAAACAATTGCAGTTTAATTACCTCACCCCTAACGACGGGCTCTCTTCATCAACTGTAACAAGTATATTACAGGACCACAAAGGATTTATGTGGATTGGCACTAATGATGGGCTTAACCGGTATGATGGTTATGGCTTTAAATTATTCAAAAATAATACTTCCAACCCTTTTAGCCTTCCAAGTGACCAGGTCAGGGCAATATTTGAAGACCGCAACAACCATTTACTGATAGGTTCAAATGTTGGATTAAGTTTATATGATTGGGATAAGGACCAATTCATTAATTACATGTCTGAAGATTCTTCCCCTTTTTATGGAATCGATTGCGATGTTCACAATATAGTTGAAGATTCGTTAGGAAACCTCTGGTTTTCAACTGAAATAGCCCTTATGTACTTCGACAGGATTAATAACACGGCGGTTCAATATACCCATGACCCCGATAACCCGGAAAGCCTGAGCAATAGCTGGGTTGAATATGTTTTTGTTGACAGTAAGAACCGTGTTTGGGTAAGTACCAGGGGTGGGTTAAACCTTTTTCAGCCCCAAACCAAGACGTTTAAACGTATTGCCAGGGGAGAAAACGTCGACGATGATTATTCGGATATTGATTTTATTGGCATAACTGAAGACCACGATGGAAATATTTGGATTGGCAGTGAAAATGGCCTTTTTTGTTTAAAAAATACTTCTACTGGCCAGGATTTTATTTTATCAAGGTATCAATACAGCCCTGATGATAAATTCAGCATTTCAGATAAACGCCTGCTTAGTGTATTTGTTGACCATGAAAATAATTTATGGGTTGGCGCCGAAAACGGGGGGCTTTTTCTTTTTGACCGCGAAAATCAAAAATTCTGGCATTATAAACCCGATGACTATGACATCGCAGATATAAATAACGAATCAATCGAGTGTATTTATATGGATAATAAAGATAATTTATGGGTTGGTACGTTTGGTGGCGGGGTTAATATATCACCAAAATACAGCGATGCTATTTTTCATTATGAAAATTTAAAAGGAGGTGAGCTAAGCTTAAGCTCTAATGTTGTCAGTTCTTTTCTATGTGATCATGATGGGCAAATATGGGTTGGGACTGATGGAGGCGGGTTAAATCGGTTTAATGAAAATACAAAACGATTTACACGGTTTAATATTAACAATTCGGACTTATCAAGCAATGCGATCCTATCGCTTGTTGAAGAGTCAAACCATAACATCTGGATAGGGACATGGGGCGGGGGCCTGGTGAAATATAACCACGGAAGAAACAGTTTTACATCATTTACAACACAAAACAGTAAAATACCCGACGATAATATTTTTTCGATTGCCGAAGGCAGCCAAAACGATTTATGGATGGGAAGTTTTACTAATGGATTAATTCATTATCAGATTGATAAAAATGAATTTACCTCCTACTCGCAAAGTAGCGGCCTTATCGAGGACAATTATATATTCGTTGTAAAAACCGGCAGTAACGGGCAGTTGTACCTGGGGACTTCGACAGGTATGCGGATTTTTTCACCCGCTGAGGGCCTTTATGTTTCATTTACCCACGACCCGGATAACCCAAACAGTATCAGCCATGAGGCAGTCTATGATATATTGGTTGAAAACGACACGTGTGTCTGGGTTGCCACCCAAAACGGATTGAACCGGTTTAATCCTGAAACACAGGTTTTTAAACGGTATTATATGGAAGATGGATTACCCAATAATGTAATAAAAAGTTTATTGGTTGATAACTCCGGAATTTTATGGGTATCCACAAACCAGGGTATTTGCAGGTTTGATTATCAGCACAACAAATACGACTTATTTACTAAAGACGATGGCTTACAAAGCAACGAATTTAATAGCAAATGTGCTTTGCGGTTAAATAACGGGAACCTGTTATTTGGGGGGACAAATGGATTCAATTTAATTTCACCCGACAGAATAATTAAAAACTTAAATATACCGGAGATACTGATTACCGATTTTTTTCTTTTCAACAATCCGGTAAATGCAAATACAGAAGGATCGCCCCTGGCTATGCACATTTCCGACAGCAAAGAAATTAAACTTCCCCATAACCAATCCGTCCTGACTTTCTATTTTGCAGTAATGGATTTTACTATGCCTGAAAAAAACCAGTATGCCTACATGCTTGAAAATTTTGATGATGGCTGGATTTATTCAGGGTCAAAAAGGGAAGCAACTTACACAAACCTTGACCCTGGCGATTATATATTCCGTGTTAAAGGCTCAAACAACGACGGGATATGGAATGAAGAAGGCACAGCCTTAAAAATAACGATCCTCCCACCCTGGTGGTTGACATTGTGGTTTAAAGGAATTTTCTCAATTTTCATTATTGCTGTTATATTGGCTATTTTTTATATCCGTACTTCTAATCTCAGAAAACAAAAAAAGGTTTTGACTAAAAAAGTACAGGAAAGGACAAAAGACCTGCAAAACAAAAACATCCAGCTTAAACAGAAATCCGATGATTTGAATAAAACCAATTCACTCCTGAAAAAAAGGCAACTGACAATTAATAAACAATCAGAAGAGTTAAAAACACAAGCTGAGGAGTTAAAAGTTATTGCCGAAAACCTTGAGGAAACAAATACTGAATTGACCCGGATAAATGCAACAAAAGATATGTTGTTTTCGATTATTGCACATGACCTGAAAAATCCGTTTAATGTTATTTTAGGCTATACTGATTTGCTGCTATCAAATTTTAATGATTGGGAATCATCACAAAGTTTGGAGATACTTGGCTATATAAAGGAGTCATCGGCAAATGCTTACAATCTACTCGAAAATTTATTACACTGGTCGAGAAGCCAGAGGGGAGTACTTGAATTTAACCCTTCACCAACTAATGCTGCTGAAATTATCAACATGGTATTTACCGAAGTTATTTCGTTTGCCAGGAAAAAAGAAGTTGAGATAGTTAACCTTTTTAACGATGAAAGTTTACAGGTTAATGCCGACCCTGATATGTTAACATTGATTTGCCGCAATTTATTGATGAATGCCATAAAATTCAGTAATACAGGGAATAAAGTTTTCATTGATATAGAGGACGATGCTACCGGATTTGTTCGTTTCAGTGTAAGCGACCAGGGCGTTGGCATGGAAAAGGAAAAAGTTGAATCTTTATTTAATATGGAAAAAACTTCATCTACCAGAGGAACTGATGGCGAAAAAGGTACAGGGCTTGGGTTAGTACTTTGTAAAGAATTTGTATTACTTCATAAAGGCAGAATCTGGGTAGAAAGTAAAGTAAATGAAGGAGCAACCTTCTTCTTTACTATCCCAAAAACCAAATAAATTCTTAATAAACAATATTTAATTAAACATTTAAGT
>JABMQB010000295.1 GCA_013203525.1 Mariniphaga sp. | reverse complement strand
GTATATAATGTTATATTTAAGAGAGAGAGAAATTATTGTTGATAAAAAATAACACAATCCTATTATTATACATATTACATAATTTAAAAATTTTCATAAAATATTTTAGATAAAAAAAATTCTTAATTAATATGAAACCACTAGCTGTGATGATGTCTGTCTATAAAAATGACAGATTGAAATATTTAAAACGTTCTATCGAAAGTATTTTGAATCAAACATACTCGGATTTTGATTTTTATATTCAATGTGATGGAGAATTATCAAATGAATGCTCTATTTTTTTAAACACTTTATCTGATAAAAGAATCATTCTATTTAAAAGAAAGGAAAATAGGGGATTAGCTGTTTCCTTAAATGAATTATTGTCCATCATTTTAATTAAGAAATATAATTATATCGCTAGAATGGATGCAGATGATATTTGTTCTACTGATAGATTTGAAAAACAATTATTTTTTATGTACAAAAATATATCTATTGATATTTTAGGTGGAAATATTGAAGAAGTAGATGAATTTGAGAACGTAATTGGAAGAATAATATATCCTACAGAACATAACACTATGAAAAAATTCTTTGGAAAAAGAAATCCTTTGGCTCATGTAACAGTTTTGTTTAGAAAAAGTTATTTTGAGAAGGCAGGATACTATCCAATAAATACAAAGTCAGATGAGGATACAATGTTTTGGTTAAAAGGTTTTATAAATAGATGCACCTTTGCAAATATTGATGACGTCCTTGTTCAAGTTAGAGTTAATCCTGATTTTTATAAACGTAGAAGTAGATTTAAACAAAATTATAATGAATTTAAAAATAGAATATCCGTAATTAAAAAACTTGATTTACATTTCGTAAATTATTTTTGGGTAATTGGACGTTTAATTATATTAGGATTATCTTTTGCTGGTATTACAAGAGTTGCATACTTATATTTAAGAAAAAATATACAAAAAAGTCCGTATAGAACTTGAATCAATTCTATTAAAATTTCTTAATATGGGTAGCAACAATTTAATGTTTTAATATACGATTATTTGGAAAATATTTTTCCATTACTTCAAATTGTTCCTAATTTTTATGCAAAACACACACAATTATTACAAACAGATTGAATTCAATAGATTTAATAACTCCTCAAAAAGAACTATTGAAAATTTCAAAATACAAAAATGTAAGCTAACTGAAATAGATTCAATTCCTCTTTTTTTGCAAGAGCCATATCATTATTTTTATTCTGCTTTAAATAGTAATAAACAAATAGGCAATAAAATTTTAGACTTATGTTCAGGGGATGGAATCCATTCAGTAAAATTCGCTAAAATGGGGTTTGATGTATTATGTACCGATATCGTTCCTAATAGCCTTGAAATAGCAAAAATTCGTGCAGTAAAAATGGGTGTGTCAAATATTGACTTTCAAGTTGCAGATGCTGAGAACTTAAATTTTCAGCCGTATTCATTTGATATGGTTACAATCATAGGTAGTCTCAGTTATTTGGATTTAAACCTTTTCATAAAACAAGTTAAACAAGTTTTACGACCCGGAGGTAAATTACTAATACTTGACAGCTTTAATCATAATCCTATCTATAAAATAAATAGATTTATACATTATCTGAAAGGCAAACGGACGATAAGTACTTTAAAACGAATGCCTACTAAGAATACTTTAAAAATCTTATCGCAAAACTTCAAACATATTGAAACATTCTACTTTGGAATTTTTGCATTTTTGGGCACGCTCATTTCTATTGTTTATGGTTCAAAAACGGCAGTTAAAATAATTTCTCAATTAGATGCTAGATTTACATTCTTGAAAAAATATGCTTTCAAAATAGTAATTGAGATTACAAATTAAATTTACCTCCAAAATAATTAACAAATGACAGAATCAAAAAAAAAATTAGACCACTATAGAACAATGTTAAGAATTAGGCTAGCGGAAGAAGGACTGGTTGATAAAATAATTGATGGTACGGTAAAAACACCTTCTCATTTATATTCCGGACAAGAAGCAATTGCTACAGGTTTATGTGCTAATTTAACGAAAGAGGATATTATATTTGGCAACCACCGTTCACATGGCCATTATCTTGCAAAAGGTGGTTCGCTTAAAGAAATGTTTGCTGAGATTTTCTGCAAAGAAACAGGTTGTTCACGCGGACGAGGTGGTTCAATGCATTTAATTTCACCAGAAAACGGAGTCTTGGGAATTGTACCTATTGTTGCCGGAACCATTTCATTAGCAGTTGGATCAGCATTAGCATCTAAAATTAAAAAAGAAAATACGGTGACAGTCTCATTTTTTGGAGATGGAGCAACGGGAGAAGGGGTACTTTACGAATCTATGAACTTTGCTGCATTGAAAAAATTACCTGTCATTTTTGCTTGTGAAAATAATTTGTATTCTACTCATTTGCCATTAACAGAAATACGTGTTAATCCTAATATTTCAGAGTCAGCTGTCCCCTTTGGTATAAAGAGTTTTCAGATAGATGGAAATGATGTTTTAGAAGTTTTTGAAGTATCAAAAAAAGCTGTTGAAACATGCAGAAATGGGGAAGGTCCCGTATTTATTGAGTTCCTTACTTACAGAAAAAGAGGGCATGTTGGTCCTGACGATAATATACAAGGAACTCATACCGATATTAGGCCAAAACAAGAAATTGAAGCATGGTTATTAAAAGATCCGATTGATCTACAGGAGAAGTATTTTACAGATAACAAAATTTCAACAAAAGAAGAATTAAAAAAAATAAAAAATCAGGTGAAAAATGAGGTGAACGAAGCTATCGAGTTTGCATTATCAAGTAACTATCCAAATCCGAAAGAATTATTAGAATATGTCTACAAATAGAAAATTATCGTACAGTCTTGCTATCAATGAAGCATTAATACAATTAATGGAAATAGACAATTCCGTATTTGTAATGGGACAGGGAGTAAAAAGTCCATGGTATGTCGGTAACACTTGTAAAGATTTAATCAAACTCTTTGGAGAAGAAAGAGTCATTGACACTCCCATTTCTGAAAATGCCATGACAGGTGCAGCAGTAGGTGCATCATTAGCTGGCATGAAACCGATAATTATGCATCCCAGGGCTGATTTTGCTTTATATGCTTTTGACCCAATTATCAATCAGGCTGCTAACTGGTCATATATGAATGGCGGTCAATCATCTGCACCAGTTGTATTTTGGTTAATTATTAATAGAGGTGGAGAGCAGGCAGCACAACATTCACAAGCGTTACATTCACTTTTTTCTCACATTCCGGGACTTAAAGTAATTGCACCTTCTTCACCTTATGATGTAAAAGGGTTACTTATTTCTGCAATTAAAGATCCTAATCCTGTGGTTTTTATAGATGATAGGTGGCTATATAATATAGAAGAAAATGTACCGGAAAATATTTATGAGATTCCGATTGGCAAAGCACGAATATTAAATAAAGGAACTGATTTAACTATCGTAAGTTCCTCATTTCTTACCACCGAATGTCAGAAAGCAATCTCGAAATTGAATAATGATCAAATAAGAATTGAGTTAATCGACCTCAGGACAATTAAACCCTTGGACGAAGACTTAATACTTAATTCAGTGAAAAAAACTGGAAGATTAATTGTTGTAGATGGTTCATGGAAAACAAATAGTATTGCTTCCGAAATTTCAGCTATTGTTAATGAAAAAGCTTTTGGATATTTAAAATCTCCGGTGGCAAGAATAAATTTACCCGATTGCCCTGCGCCAGCAGCTCGAACTCTGGAAGCAGTATATTATATTAATTACGAAAGGATTATCAAGACAATTTTGAAAATCGTTAATTGTTAGATTAAACTACTCCATTAATGAAAAGAATATTTGATTTAATAATATCTGGGATTGGGTTAATTATTTTTTCTCCGGTTCTTATTCCTGTGATTATTATTGTATGGATTCAAGACTGGCATTCTCCGTTTTACATTGCACCACGTGTTGGGAAAAATAATAAAATCTTTAACATGGTAAAATTACGCTCAATGATTATAAACGCAGACAAATCAGGCGTTGATTCTACTTCATCTTATGATAAAAGAATTACTAAGACAGGAAAATTTATTAGGAAATTTAAACTTGATGAATTAACACAATTATGGAATGTATTGATTGGTGATATGAGTTTGGTTGGTCCTAGGCCAAATGTAAAAAGAGAAACAGATATATATACAAAAAAAGAAAAAAAAATATTATCTGTAAAACCAGGAAATACAGACTTTTCATCAATTGTATTTTCTGACGAAGGCGAAATTCTTAAGGACCAGGCAGACCCAGACATTGCCTATAATCAATTAATTCGTCCATGGAAAAGCAGGTTAGGATTATTTTATATTAAAAATAAAAACTTGGTAACTGATTTGAAATTAATTTTTTTAACAGCAACTGCAATTATATCAAAGGAGAAGGCGCTTAATGGTGTTTCCAAATTATTATACAACCTTGGTGCAAATAATGAATTGATAGAAATCTCACTTAGAAAAAAAGAATTAGTTCCTTCAGTACCTCCAGGTGCAAATAAAATAGTTAAAAACAGAGAAGGTCGAATTGATAATTAGTAATAGTAAAATTCATTAAAAATGCGAAAAGTACCGTTTTCAAATTATCCATACTTATTTAAATCAAATGAAGACGAATTTGTTAAAATATTCAAAGAAGTAGGTAATAGAGGAGCTTTTATTTTACAAAAAGATTTAGAAGAATTTGAAAAAAATCTTGCTGTATTTACAGGCACAAACTATGCGGTTGGATTGGCAAACGGGACAGATGCTATTTGGTTGGCTTTAATGGCCGCTGGAATTGATGAAGGTGATGAGGTAATATTTACTTCACATACATATGTAGCTACTGCTGCTGCTATTCATTTTGTAGGTGGAACTCCGGTACCGGCAGATTGCAGACAAGACCATATGATTGATCCCGATTCTGTAAAAAAATTAATAACGGCAAAAACCAAAGCAATTCTTCCGACTCAATTAAATGGACGTTGCTGCGAGATGGATACATTAAAATCAATTGCAGATAAAAACAATTTAATTATTATAGAAGATGCTGCACAAGGGCTTGGAGCGAAATACAAAAATAAGGGAATTGGTTCTTTTAGTAAAGGGGCAACTATAAGTTTTTATCCTGCGAAAAATCTTGGCAGTTTTGGTGATGGCGGAGCTATTGTTACAAACGACTCAGAAATGTATGAGAAAGTAATGTTATTAAGGGATCATGGAAGGAATAAAGATGGCAAATTTGTATTATGGGGATTTAACTCAAGATTAGATAATCTTCAGGCAGCCTTTCTAAATTTTAAAATTGGATACTATCAAAAAGAAATAAGCCGTAGAAGAGAAATTGCGTCAATTTATCAAAAACAATTATCTAAAATTAAGAAACTCCTGCTTCCACCAGCACCAAATGCTAATACTGATTATTTCGATGTTTATCAAAATTATGAAATTGAAGCTGAAAACAGAGATGAATTAAAAGAGTTCCTAAAAGACAAAGGAATTGGGACATTGATTCAATGGGATGGACAACCTGTGCATTCCATAAAAAGTTTAGGTTTTTCAGGCACCGGACTGCCATATACAGAAACGATGTATAAAAAATGCTTAATGTTGCCAATGAATACTTCCCTTATGGATGAAGACATCAATTATGTTTGTGAATCTATTAAGCAATTTTATTTGAATACTTAAAATTATTGAAAAATTTTCTGATTATCCGTTTTTGTACAACAATAGAAAAATAGCTTTCTCATTCCCGCAAAAGCGGGAATCTCAGAATACTTTGCAGCTATTTTTATGAGATTCAATAAAAATATTGTAATAAAAGTTCAATTATAATATCTCGTATTTACTGATTTTGATACTATTTCGTACCGTTGTATGAACTTGGTTGGCAGGGAAGAGAGTTTTTCTCTGTAAAATTATATACAAAGTCGGAGTGGCTGAAACGAAGTTTTACACCGTTTTATAAAAACATTGAAAAAGAAGGTATTCTGTTCACTATATCTCCAGTTCATTTTCAAATATCATTTAACATCTAACTTCAAAACTTAAGTGAAAAAATAAAAATCACAAATTCCTTTTGACTAAAAACAAAATTCTGAACCAATATGGAATTCTTCATTCAATGTAATAACGATCACGTCTAATATTTATCCAATTAATAAAATGAAACCATTCCCAAAACCTGGAGTCTGTTTGAATTTTATTTTTTAAACAGTCTCTTAAAATCTTACTAAAATGAAAAACCTTCTTAAAACTTATTTTTCAAAACGGTTCCTACCAAGGTGGATTATTCTAATATTCGACCTGGCTGTCGTATCCGTTACTTTTCTTTTTGCTTATATGTTGCGGTTAAATCTGGACTTTATTCAAATTAATTACTTTGAGGAAACTTACCACTTCCTGATAATTTTACCTCTCTTTACACTTATTTATTATTTGATAAAACCTTACTCCGGCGTTATCCGGCATAGTACCTTAAAGGATGCCTCCAGCTTATTTATGGCTCAGTCGATTGGTTTTACATCACTGGTTGGAATAAACCTAAT
>JABMQB010000294.1 GCA_013203525.1 Mariniphaga sp. | reverse complement strand
GTTTCAACCTAAGGTTTTTCAGTTCCTGAAGGCTCTCTTTTATATCAAAATCTACTGGATTTTTCATGCCTGAAGATACTAATTATATGCGGCATTACAAAGTCTAATTGGTATAACTTATGGGATTGATATACTTGTGTAACCATTAAATAAATATCATAACTGGATTAAACTTTCACAATTTTTGTTTAATCCTTTTTCTTTTTTTTCTTTTTGTCTTTTTCGACAAACTTTTTTAAAGGATTTAAAAAGCCGTCTTTGCTTTTAACATCCTTTTTGAAGTCCTCTTTTTTTATGTCTTTATTTTCCCCCATTAATTTAACTATTCTTTACAGTGGCCATGTTTTGACTGCTAATTCTGCTAATATTTTTTGTCTATTTTCAATTTCATCAATATTCCAATCTGTAATATCATATAATTGAGATGTTAATAAGTATGTAGAATTTTTGTATGTTTTACATTTTTCCTTAAATGATTTATTTCCAATTTTTAAATTTTTCTGTGCCTGCAATAAAGCAAGGTTCCCAATCCTTGAAAAATAAGTGTCAAAATCTTCTGAATTTATGTGTTTCCATCCATCGCCAAGTGAATCTGGCATAATATGTTCTAAATTAATTGTTGGTTCATCGCTTGGTATAAATTCTGGGTCTTGTTCATTCCTTGCTGTTGTTTCTAAAGAACGAAGATAATATCTTGCAAGTTTAGCAATTCTTACATTTAATGTTTCAAACGATTTTTTAAATTCAGTGTCCTTTATTATTATTCTTTCTGATTCTATTTTTAAATCTTTTGTGTTTTTAATTTTACCATTAAAAATAGCATGAGCCAATTTTGAATAACCTTCATCCAATCTACCGCCTCTTAATCCCAATACCATAAAACGAACAGACCAAGCAACTATTTTTTTAAACGATGATGCAGTATTTTCTTTATTGAAAAATCGGGCAATCGCAAGCATTAATGGTCTTATTTGACTTACACCAAACAGATTTATAGCTTGTATAGACTTTCTCACACTTACATTATAATCATTCCATTTTTGATGATCTGGATTTAATATGGCAGCATAATCCTTACTAAGCTCTTCAAGTAACGTCATTATTTTTATAGATTCTGATTTACTAGGAGTTTTTTCCTGTACTTTTTTCATTACTTCCTTCTTGGTAGTAAGTCCAGATATTATACAACAGGCTCCCCTTAAAAAATCCATAATAATATCATCGTATCCCTCTGTAACCGTTTCAACAGCACTTCTCATAGAAGACCATAACCTTTGTGCCTCATTCAGTCTATTATCAGAAATTTTAAATAAATGATTCTTAACTAAATCAACCTGTGATGTTTTTAATCCTCTATCGTTTAAGGTTTCAAACATCATAAATGCATTTTCAGCATCTGAAACTACAAGTTTTACAATATTGGCTTTCTGCGATAAATAATCAATCCAATCATTTAAAATTTGATTAGTATTAATTATTCCGTTAGATTTTTCAATGTTCTTTATATAATCATTAATTGAATAAAATGCTTGCGCGATCAATTTGTGAGACCTTCTTACTTTTTTTTGTTCAGTCTTTTTTGTTTCTATAACAGTGTTTCTAAAATATTCATTGTCATCAAGATTTAGGGTGAGTTTTGATATTTTTTCACGATCTTTTCTATCGATTGTAAATAAGAAATCGTTTTCTATTGATTGCACCATGATGTAATCTCCATGTGCTTTATACCAATCCCTAATAGATGCTAATATCATTGTTGTTGTTGCAAGTCGCTGTTGTCCATCAGCTATTTCAAGCATATCATTTTTTCCTCTTGTTAATACAATTGTACCCAAAAAATAAGGTTGATTTGGATTTCTTATTGCGTTATTAATGTCAAATAGCAAATCTTTTACTTGTGTATCTTTTAACCATGAATATTCACGTTGATTAGGTGGAACCATTAATTTGTTCCTTTTAATAACCTCTGCTATCCCAATAACTTCAAATTCAATTGTATTATTCATTATTATTTTAATTTAATGGGTGTTAAAAAAATTGCTTTTTCACCAATCTCTTGGTGTTCCTTGATCGAAGCACTTCTTAATTTTTGACGTGCCCATGCAGATAGTCCTATTCCAGACAAGTTTGCTGCTCTTTCAAAACCCTGTTTCTCAATAGATGAAACACGTATAATAATTTGTTCGTCTTTTTTCATGATTGTATATACTAAATTATTACAAATATATAAATATTGGCATTTGTATTAACAAAAGACATACAAAGTTTTTATCTAATTACTTTTCAGATGTCAATTGTTTATAGGTTAACCTTCCTTTAGAATTAGCTAAACAAACATCAAATTTTGAACCTTCAGTTAGTTTTTTATTGTTGAACCTAAAGGTAAACTCATTTATGTACTTTTCTAAATGTTTGTCGCTTGTATGATGATAAATCCCTATTATGCCTCTTTTTAAATATGCCCAAAATGATTCAATGCTGTTAGTGTGGGCAATACCATTAACAAATTCTTCTGCGCCGTGGTTTACGACACTGTGAGAATAATATTTTGATAATGTACGGAACTTGTCCATTCATCAGTATAAACATTGCTACCTTCTTCTATAACCTCTCTCATAATAGGTAAGATAGTTCCGCTCCGAGTATCTTTTACAGGGATAGCATATACTTTGCCTTTCCTTTCAATGATACCCAATACAGGGGTTTTAGTTTTAGTGCTTCTTCCCTGTGTTCCGCCAATCCTTTTGCTTTGATGTTTATTTTTTTCTTTTCCGCCTATGTATGTTTCATCAATTTCTACTTCTGAGCTAAATGTACATGGTTCTGGTTTAAAAGTTTCACGAACTCTTTGCAATACAAACCATGCTGTTTTTTGAGTGACTTTAATATCCCTTGCAAGTTGATGTGAGCTAATCCCTTTCCTGTGTGCAGTAATTAAATATATGGCAACAAACCATTTTTTTAATGGAAGCCTGCTTTCTTCAAAGATGGTTCCAATACGTACACTATATTGTTTTTTGCAATCAGCACATTTCCACCTTTTACCTCTTTCGGTTGTATTAATTACATAAGATTTTTCATGTCCGCAATAAGGGCAAACTGGTTCATCATTCCAACGTAATTGAGCTAAATAATCAATACATTTTTCTTCTGAACTAAAAAAATCTAATAAGTCATATAAGCTATCGAAGTCCCGTAATTGATTTGAATTTGTTTTCATAATATTAACTCTTTATCTTATATAAAGATAAAGAAAATATCTCATTTATACAAATATATTCGAATATATTTGTATATTTGTTATATGAAATATCAAGACAGGATAAAAGACTTACAATATTATGTCTTGTTGCATGGTGAAATTGTTTTAGGCACATTTGGTAATCTTAAAAAAGTGGCTGATTATTCAAAAAATGAAGATTTTTATAGTTATTGGACATTAACACGCAAAAATGAATCCGAATTTCCTGTTTCAAAAAACAATTTTACCCTATTTAGGGTTAAACATTATTAACAATGTATTATTTGGGTGTTTATAAAAAAGGTATATATTTTGCTAAGTTTTATTAAAAACATATATTTACAAAAAAAACAGATGGTCACCCCAATTGCTTTATCAGAATATTTTATAAAATTCTTCAATGATATTGGAGATCATATTTCACATTTAAAAATTCAAAAATTACTTTATTATACTGATGTTTGGTATAGAGTACATTTGAAATCCAAGTTGTTTGAAGAAAAACCACAAGCATGGGTACATGGCCCTGTTTATCCCTCAGTGTATCAAAACTACAAGGATTATGGGGCGATCAATATCATTATAGATAAAAGCATGGATGAAATCAAGGATAATTTAATAGTAATTTTTAAATCTAAGAAAAACAGAGAATTTATTAAAAGTATTCTTGAGTTTTATGCCCCCAAAAGCGCATTTGCGCTTGAAATGATGACGCATAATGAAGAACCATGGCAAAACGCAAGAAAAGGGTATGGAGATATTGAGCCATGTACCAAGGAAATTGATATGAGATCGGCAAAAAAATATTATTCAGCTCTTTTAAAAAATGTCAGATAAATTATTTAAACACCCCGCACTACCTATAAGCAAATTCAAAAAAACGACCACACCCAAATTGGGAGAGAGAAAATTGTCATTTTGTTTTGAATTTTGCTCATTTAAAGAAGGACATATTTGCTTCAATAACCCCCAAATAGAATCTAAGTATTTCATTAAAATAATTGAATGTTTGAAAGATATTTCTCGGCATACAATTAGTGAAATATTTAAACGTCAAAAGGAATTACGATTCCATCAAATAGATTTAAAACACAAGCCTTATTATTTGTCTGAAATATATAAAAAAACAATAAATTTTAATGAAAATGGAGAGCAAATACCTCATCTTTGGCAGTTAGAAGTTTTTACAGATAATAAAAAAAACATCGCTCCAAGAATAACATTTTATATATTAAGGGATGGAGTTGCAAAAATAGTTTTTTATGATCATCACCACTTGTTATGTAGCCAAATCTATCCTCAAGATAAAAATGTTCCAGATAATTGGTATGCGCATTACTATAATAACTAACATGGGTTACACAAGTATATCAATCCCTAACTTATATACAAAGTGGGAATGTAATTTTTAAAAGCAATGAGGAAAACAAATCAATACTAAAACAAAAAATTGGAAAAAAGATATTTGACCGATTTGGATTCCATGTTCCTGTTTTTATAACTCCAGCCAAAGAACTGAACATTATATTTTTAAACAATCCTTTTCTTACTGATCGAAGCGAAGACATAAAATTTTTACATGTTACCATGCTTGAAAATATTCCCGATCAAGGTTTAATCGATAATCTTAAATCAATCCAATATGGTAACGATGAATACATCATCTGGGAAAAAACAATTTTCGTGTTTTGCCCCAATGGCTATGGCCGAATAAAATTAACTAATACCTTTTTTGAAAATAAATTGAAAACCAGTACTACTACACGAAATTGGAAAACCATTACAAAACTAGTTGAATTATCAAGCAGTTAAATTAAGCTAAATGGATTATTATTATTACTTTTATTTATCCATCTATAATGAAAGAAATTTATAAAAAGACTATTTCAACTCCAATAGGATTCCTCGTTCTGGGAAGTTCAGAATTGGTTTTAAAATACATCCATTTTTCTGATTCTCCGGATAAAGATTCAGATTCAATCCCTGAAATTTTATTAAAAACCAAACAACAGATAATCGAATACTTTGAAGGCAAACGATTTTCCTTCGATCTGAAAATGGAACCGGAAGGGACTGATTTTCAAAGATCAGTCTGGAATTTAGTTCTGGATATCTCTTTTGGGGAAACAAACTCGTATAATAAAATCGCCTTAAAACTGGGTAATACAACTTTTACACGAGCTGTTGGAATGGCTAACGCCAAAAATCCGATTCCCATTGTAATCCCATGCCACCGAATTGTAGGAGCCAATGGCAAACTGGTAGGTTATGCCGGTGGTCTGGAACGTAAAAAACAATTGTTACTTCACGAAATCAAGTATCAAAAAAAGGGAATCCTTTTTTAATCTACTTTCCAATTTTAAGTTATCTGAATATTATTATAATCAAATAAGGCATAATTATTGTTGTAATGGACCCGACTTACAACGCATAATGATTTCTATAAGTCAAGGTTCATAGTTTAATTAACTATGGTTTCCCAAATTTATTTACATACGGTAAATAATAACCTAAAGGAGGTGGTTTTTCCATCTCCTTTTCTATTTTTGAAGCTGAATAGAATACTGAAATATCTTTAATGAAACGATTTATTTATTTATTTATAACTATTTTCTTTCCGGGAATACTGTTTTCTCAGGATAGGTATCAAACTTATTTTATTGATTCGGTTGAGGTTGAAACCTTCACATATGCCACAAAAGACGGAGAAAAACTAGAGCTTGATGTTTATCAACCTTTTGATGATTGGGAAGAAAACAGGGCTGTTATTATTTATGTCCATGGAGGTGGTTTTTCAGGCGGTTCACGTAATGATGAGAACAACATCAATTTTTGCAAACGTCTTGCCGAATTGGGTTATGTTTCGGTATCTATGTCGTATAGGTTAACCCGAAAAGATAAACCCGAAGGTTTTGGATGTAATTGCACGGCCAGTGATAAACTTAATACTTTTAATGCAGCCATGGAAGATATACAGGAAGCTTCCTATTTCCTTATTGAAAACAGGGACATGCTTAGAATCGATCCGCAAAAAATAATTCTTGCGGGAAGTAGTGCAGGTGCAGAAGCGATATTATATTCCGGATACCAGCCTCCCATGTGCTATGACCTTCCATCAGGACCGGTTTCATATGCAGGGCTTATTTCAATGGCAGGTGCTATTCCTGACACGTCTTATATTTACAATGAATCAGCGGTCCCAACCATGTTTTTCCATGGCACTTGCGATAATTTGGTTCCCTTCGCAGCCGCACCTCATCATTATTGTAATGAAAATCAGGAAGGTTATCTGGTTTTACACGGATCGTATACAATTGCTCAAAAACTTCGGGAATTAAATGTACCATACTGGTTACACACTTCATGTGGTTCTGGCCACGAAATAGCAGGAAAACCAATGACCGAATATTTTGATGAAATAACAGAATTTTGTTATCAATATATTATAAGGGAAGAGGGTGAATTCAGGGAAACTGTGATGCCTGGCGAACAGGCTAATTGTGATTATAAACAATTCAATTTTTACAAGTAATGAAAAAAATCTTTTACCTTTTCCTGACTTTTGCCTGTATTCAAGTTGGTGCACAAGAAATGAATGTTGCAACTTTTAATATCCGATATAATAATCCGGGTGATGGAATAAATGCCTGGCCAAACCGGATCGACATGGTCACTGGATTATTAAAATTCTACGAACTTGATATTTTTGGTTTACAGGAAGCACTTTACGGACAAATTCAGGATATCGAATCTGATTTACCAGAATTTGAATGGATTGGTACCGGCCGCGACGATGCAGATAAAAAAGGGGAATTCTCTCCTATCTTCTATAATAAAAATTTATTTACGCTTATTGAAAATGGTCAGTTCTGGCTTTCTGAAACACCCGAAAAACCCGGATTTGGATGGGATTCCAAATTCAACAGAATTTGTACATGGTGTAAATTCATTCAGAAAAAAACTGATATCGAATTTTTTGTACTTAATACTCATTTCGACCACATAGCAGATACTGCCCGTAAAAATTCAGCAATTTTAATTAATAAATTTATCGCCGAAAAAAACCAGGATAACCTGCCTGTAATTTTAATGGGTGATTTTAACTTAACACCTGAAACATACCCGATTTCACTGATTAAAGAAGATTTTAGAGACAGCCGTGAGATTTCTGAAGCATCGCCTTATGGACCAGTTGGAACATTTAATGGATTTAATCATGAAAGCCCACTTGAACGGAGAATAGATTATGTATTTGTTACTGAAAAAATAAAAGTCCTCGAATATGCAGTTTTAAGCGATTCAAAAAAAAATCGCTATCCTTCCGATCATTTGCCTGTATTTGTAAAGATATTATTTAAATAAAGTAAGGTTTTAATCGATTAACAAATTGATCTTCCCAATTTAATTTCTGTGAAACTTAGTCAGATTTGTTTTTTATCATTTATTACATTTTCTTTATTGCCATGCTGAAAAAAATCGGTGAAATCATCATATCAATTTCTGATTGGATTTGGGGTGCTCCATTACTGATACTTCTATTAGGTGGAGGATTATATTTCCTTTTCTATTCCAGGCTAACACCTCTTCTTTATTTTAGGCACGCCTTAAAAATTTTAAGTGGAAAGTACGACGATCCCAATGAACCAGGGCAATTGCGCCACTACCAGGCTTTATCGACCGCCTTAGCAGGAACTGTGGGTATGGGAAATGTTAGTGGAGTTGCATTAGCCATTACTATGGGCGGTCCGGGTGCTATTTTCTGGATGTGGATATCAGCATTGCTTGGTGTAAGTACTAAATTTTTTACCTGCACGCTAGCTGTGATGTATCGTGGAAAGGACTCGGCTGGTGAAATTCAGGGTGGCCCCATGTATTTTATTACTGAAGGATTAGGAAAGAACTGGAAACCAATGGCAATCTTTTTTTCAATAGTTGGAATGATTGGCGTTTCCCCTCTGTTTCAGGCTAACCAATTAACACAAGTTATCCGCGATGTTATTTTAGAACCCAACAATCTTGGCGGTTCATTTCAATCGGATTTAATAACTGGTGTTGTAATCTCGGTAATTGTAGGAATTGTAGTAATTGGTGGTATTAAACGAATAGGAAATGTAACCGGACGTGTGGTTCCGTTTATGGTAATTATTTATGTTACAACTGTCCTGTTTATAATATTTTCAAATACAAGTCAAATTATACCTGCTTTTAAAACAATATTACACGATGCATTTACCGGTGATGCTGTTTTGGGTGGTTCGCTGGGTGCAATAATAATAACCGGAGTGAGACGAGCAGCCTTTTCAAATGAAGCAGGACTGGGCACAGCCCCCATGGCTCATGGAGCTGCGAAAACCAGTGAACCTGTTAGAGAAGGATTGGTAGCAATGCTAGGCCCAATTATTGATACAATAATTATTTGTACAATGACAGCTTTGGCTATTATAATAACCAACACCTGGATTAATAGTGAAGCAGATGGAATTACGCTTACAGCCCATGCTTTCGATGTTGGAATTCCGGTTTATGGAAAATATATCCTCACTATCTGTGTTTCATTCTTTGCTATGTCAACTTTATTTGCTTTCCCTTATTATGGCACAAAATGCCTGGGATTTGTTGCCGGTGCCAAATACCAACATTTGTATAATTATTTTTTTGTTGCAGTAATTATTGTTGGAGCATTATCAAATTTACAGGTGATAATTGGATTAATTGATATATCATTTGCGTTAATGGCCTTCCCTACAGTAATCTCTGCATTGTTGCTTTCGCCAAAAGTAAGAGCTGCTGTAATCGATTATTTTGCACGTTATAAAAACCAATCATCCTGAAATTTCCTAATTTTAAAATTTTACAATTAGTATTTGATGAAATTAAACCAGCTCTCTGATCAGGTAAAAGCATTTTATTCCGATGGTTTTAAAATTGGAATGGAAGTCGTTGAGAATGGTGTTTCAACTGAATCCATCAACTTATCAACTCATAAAATATACCAGAATATAGATTCCTTGATTGAAGCTGTATTAAAACTTGCCAAAAACGAAGATGCCAAAGTTTATTGCCGCAAAGGCTGTGTGTGGTGCTGTTATCAACCCATATATTCTTTAACGCATGAAATTGTATTTTTAAAAGAGTTTATAAGAGATAATTTTACTGAATTAGAAACCCAAAAGATATATGATAGTGCCAGGGAAAAAGAGCAAAAAATAGGAAAGCTAAAAAATGATGATTTGTTAAATTCGAAGTTTCCCTGCCCTCTTTTAAAGGATGGTTCATGTATTGCTTACAAAGCCCGACCAATGGCATGTCGAATTTATCTTTCACTTAATATTAACTCTTGTGAATCATTTTATAATCAACCTGAAAACAAATCTAATTTTCCACAAATAATGCACTTCCCATTACAAGCAGGGCGTATGATGAACGAAGGATTTAAGGCTGCACTAAAACAGGCTAGCTGGAAATCACAAGAATTCAGGATTGAAGAAGGTTTATTAAAACAAATTATTATTTAGAATTATTCAGGTAAAACAATTTTTATTTCCTCACAAAAGAAATATATTACAACAAAAATAATACCTCCTATTTAAATGGTATTTAATACTGGCTGATTTCCATACTTCCCAACTGTCTCTAATTCAATAATAACTATTTCTCCGGAAATAAAACTATGTGTTTCTTCGTATGGAGTTGAAAATGGGGCTGTAGCTTTAATTTTATGTTGCCCCGATGGCACATCCCAAGTCTTACTGCTTTCTGCATCTACTTGTCCAATATAATCATCATCAAAATATACCCTGATTTCATCATCGCAATCGTTTACAATTCTTAATCCCGAATCACCTGTAATATCCTCAATTACTTCACAAGAACACATAGAAATAATGGCAATAATCAAAATAAAAAAATTCAAATATTTCATAATTCCTATATTTAAGTTGTTGAAACTATTAAGTTTTGATCCCATTCCATGCAATAACTCAATATTCTAAGTGTTTAAAAAATAATAAGAGAAACGTTAAAAAGTGATTTTTTCTTTTTGCATTCTAAGCAACCTCTACGTTTAAATATACTAAAGGTTATATAAATTTTTGAAATATTAACAGTTCCAATAAATATTTAGGAGTATTTTTGCTTGCCCTTTATACATAAGATTAGTAATAGGTTAAAATATAATTCTTGGATAATCCAACCCTTAAACCTCATCAAAATTCACACCGGCATTTTTAAATTTTTCAACTAAAATATCCGGAGACAAGGGTCTTCCGTTTTTTGTAAGTACTCCCGTAATTCGTGCTTTTACAATTAGTTTTTCATCCTGTTTCCGAACTATATCCTGAATAAAGATAATTCGTAATCTTCCTTGCCTTCCTATTTTCAGACGAACAAAAAAATCATCGCCCGGACGCAATGGATATTTATAATCGAGTTCGGCCCTGATAACTACTGCATCGATCCCATCGTTATGTAATCCTGCAAAATCAAGTTCTGCAGTATTTAAAAACTGGTGCCTGCAATGCTCCAGATAATGTTGGTAATTGGCATTATTTACAATTCCCTGAATATCACATTCATAATCGCGAACCTTCATTTCCAGCTCAAAATCAAATTCTTTCATATCCTCTAATTAGTTCTGCATTCAATTTGTATTCTTCGAATTTCATATTTCAATTTTTTACACTGCTTTCTGTACTTTGGGGTATGCTCCAAATGCTTTTACACAAAAGCGATGAAATTTATGGATTGAATTAACCGGTTCAGCAAACATATATATACATTTTTTATAAATAAGTGGAATGTTGTTTCCCCCAGCAATTTCTATTGCCTCTTCGGTTTCTGCACCTTGCTGAATCCAAATCATCTTTATACCCTTTTCAACGGCACTTTTAACTACTTCTGCTGTTTCATTTTTTGGTGTAACTATATAAAGATGTTCAACATCAGAAGGCAAGTCATCAATCGATTTATAACATTTTTCACCATAAATTTCCTCTGTATTTGGATTAACAGGATAAAGTTCATAGCCCTTGTTTTTAAATTCATTAAAAATATTCCCTCCAAATTTTTTTGGATTTCGGGAAACACCGGCTATTGCCATTTTTTTTGGCTTGAGGAATTTTTGGATTTGGTTTAAAGTAATCATTGGTCAAATTTTTGGTTGTCTATTATTGCTTTAAGCTAATGCCCTTTTACAAACTCACGGCTAAATCATTATCATTTTATTTTAAAATCAAGTAGTTTTTGTCCTTCCAGATATCCTTCAAGCCGGTCGCCTATTTTAACCGGACCAACTCCGGCAGGCGTACCTGTATAAATCAAATCTCCAATTTTTAAGGTAAAATACTTTGATACTTGTGAAATAATTTCATCGATGGAGAAAATCATCAACGATGAATTGCCCTTCTGAACTGTTTCACCATTTATATCAAGATGGAATTTTATTGAGTTTGCATTCTGAAATTCTTTTTTCTCAAGAAATTTATTCGCAAGTACAGCTGCTTTATCAAAAGCTTTTGCTTTTTCCCATGGCAATCCCTTTTCTTTTAGTTTTGCTTGCAGATCGCGGGCAGTAAAGTCAATTCCTAATCCAATTTCAGAGTAATAACGATGGGCAAATCTTTTTTCAATGTATTTCCCTAACCTGTTAATTTTAACTACTAATTCTATTTC
>JABMQB010000293.1 GCA_013203525.1 Mariniphaga sp. | reverse complement strand
GGAGTACACATCTCCATAACCCGTGGATCAGTTAATGTTTTCATAATTACTTCATAACTAACACCATTTATATCGCCGTGAGATATTCCAACTTTAATTCTATCTTTCTTAATCATTTCCTTTGTTATAAATAATTAAATGATGACCTCTTAATTCAGGCTCAAAGTTAAATTTTTATTTGTGAGACTCAAATTTCATATTGAAGTAAAGAGATTTAATTCCTGCCGTTTAATTCTTGGTTAATTTCAGTAAATCAATTGTTTATATTATTTAGTTATTGCCAGGGTCAAAGTTTTTTAAAAAATTAAATAATAACCTTGTACCAGTACCTGTTCCACCTTTAATTCTGTAACCTTTATCATCATGTATAAATGCGGGTCCGGCAATATCGAGATGTATCCAGGGGTAATCGGTAAAATGTTCAAGGAATTTACCCGCAATTGAGGTCTGACCTTCACGTACTCCTAGATTATTAAAGTCGGCTACAGATGATTTTAATGATTCAGAAAACTCTTCCCACAATGGCAATTCAATAAGCCTTTCGTATACTTCTTCACCCGATTTTTTTAGTAAATTAAGAAAGTTTTTATTGTTGCTCATTGCTGCTATCCCTGAATCGCTGGTTATTAATACGGCGCTACCGGTAAGCGTTGCAATATCAATAACCAATTCGGGATTGTATTTTTTTGCATAACTCAGCGCATCAGCAAGAAGCAGCCTTCCTTCAGCATCAGTGTTTTTTATTTCAACAGTTGTCCCGTCGAACATGGTAATTATATCTCCTGGCGTGTATGCATTTCCGTCGGGGCGGTTGTCGGTAGCCGGTACCAAACCAATAACATGTACCGGGATTTTTGCCTTTGCAACAGCATAAATCGTAGCAGCTACAGCTGCTGCACCTCCCATATCCGATTTCATATAATCCATCGAATTGGCTGTGGGTTTCAGGCTTAAACCACCTGTATCATATACAACTCCCTTTCCAACCAAAATAACAGGTTTTTTATTTACCGGATTTTTTGGGTTCCATTCCAATATTGAAAAAGTTGGAGGATCAATACTTCCTTTGTTTACAGCAAGTAAACCACCCATTTTCAAGACCTTGATTTTTTGCTTTCCAAAAATTTCAACCGAAAAACCTGCCTTGTCGCCAGCACTTTGAATTTCTTCAGCTAATTTAGTTGCAGTTAGCGTTGATAAAGGCTCGTTAACCAGATTGCGGGCAAAAAATACTGCATCCCTTAAAATCTGTAATTCTTTTAATTGTTGTTTGTTTATATTTTTATCAAGTACAAAAACATGTGCTAAATTAAAATCTTCTTTTTCTGTTTTATATTTTGAGAATGAATAGCAAGCAAGCAATAATCCTTCAAGAAAAGGAAGTGTAAGGTTTTCTTCACAACTATTGATTAGCTGCATCGATCCGACATTTTCCTGCTTAAGAATTTTGAATAATTCTGCACCAGCTTTTCTTGCTTTTTCAAAACCAATAATTCGGATTTTTTCATCCTTTATTTTATAAAAGAAATTTAAATATGGATATTTGAAAATAACTACTTCCTGGTTCTTTTCTGTTTTTTCCTGAAAATATTTTTCTTCCTTTTCATCTAATAATTCAGAAGGAAAATCAGAGGTTTTTTCGAAAAGAATTGCCGTCGAGATATTTTCTTTTAATTCTGTTATTTTTGATATCTGTATTTTCATTTTAAATTTTCATATTTAGGATTTATAAAAATAACACTTAATTGCGATTAAAGATTAAAATTATTGGGAGCGAAGATGAATAGCGAAGAGATATTAAAGAAAGCAGTTAATTTAAAAGAGTTAACAGTTGATGAGGGACTGTATTTATATGATGTAATTCCAACTTCAGAATTAATGATTGTCGCTAATGAATGCAGGCAAAAACAAGTGCCGGGCAAAAAAGTTGGATGGATCATTGACCGGAATATCAATATAACTAATGTATGTATTTCGGGCTGTGGCTTCTGTAATTTCCATTGTAAAACGGGCGAAGAGAAAGCATATATCACCACAATCGATGAATATGTTGAGAAGATTAATGAGTTACGCCAGGCAGGGGGGAATCAGGTATTACTTCAGGGAGGCATGCATCCAAAACTTGGATTAAGTTTTTATACTGATTTATTTTCAGAATTGAAAAGGGAATTTCCTGATTTAAAACTTCATTCACTTGGTCCGCCTGAAGTTGTCCACCTTGCTCGCAAAGAAAGAAAATCATATAGGGAAATTTTGGAATCATTGGTTAATTCGGGTATGGATAGCTTGCCCGGTGCTGGTGCTGAAATTCTTTCAAATGAAATAAGGAAGAAAATTTCGCCGGGAAAATGCAATGCCGACCAATGGCTGGAAGTTATGAAGGAAGCACATAAAATGAATTTAGTTACTTCTGCAACAATGATGTATGGGCACATAGAATCGATGCGTGACCGTATTGAACATTTGGTAAAACTACGGCAAGTGCAAAGTGAAAAGCCTGAAAATGCTCATGGTTTTGTAACATTTGTCCCCTGGCCTTTTATGGATGATGGAACTGAACTTCAACTAAAAGGCATTACAAATAAATCAACCACATCAGATTATATCCGCTTAGTAGCAATAAGCAGAATAATGCTGTGTAATGTAAAAAATATACAGGCATCGTGGCTTACTGTAGGTTTTCCAAGCGCACAACTTTGTTTATACGGTGGAGCTAATGATTTTGGATCGATTATGATTGAAGAGAATGTAGTGTCGGCTGCGGGAGCTTCTTATCAAAGCGATGCTGAAGGAATTCAGAAAGCAATTAGCGATGCCGGCTTTGAACCGCAATATCGTAACCAGGCTTATGAACCACAGGAATTTCCGGGTAAACATTAACCAAATTCACTGATATTTTCGAGCCGTTTTATATCTTCAATTTCGATATATTTTCCAAATATTTTGATGATTTTGTCTTTTCTGAATTCAGATAAAGTACGTATTACATTCTCTGTGGTCATTCCAATATATTCGGCAATTTCTCTTCTTGAAATTGGAAGTTCAAATGTTGTGTCGTTATAAATGTGTTTTGAAAAATACAATAATACGTGAGCAACGCGCCCTTTCAAATGTTTGCGCTTAATTTCCAGGTTCTCCTGGATTATTTTGTCTGAAACTTCACTTACACGTATCATTAGGTCCATAGTAAACATAGAATTAGATTGTGCCTGGCGTTTTACTACATCCAGATCAAGCAGGCATGTCACAGAATCTTCAACAGCAGTAACTGTATAGTTATATTTTTCAGAAGAAAATACGCTTAACAAACTAACAAAATCAAAAGGTTTTGAAAAACTGATAATCTGATCTTTATTATTTGAAGATGCTTTTGAAAGTTTTACAAGCCCTTCTTTTAAATATATAAACTCGTTTATTTTTTCTCCTTCTTTGATAATAACGTCACCTTTAATGTGCGACGTTTCATATTTTATTTCACATATATCGAATAAGTCTTCAGGAGCTACATGGTCAAAAAACAATGACTTCAACTCACAATTTTCGCAATTACATTTTGGATTGTCTAACATCATGATTTTTCGCATAAATCAGGCTTCGAAATTACCAAAAAATATGATATTTATTACATTGTGATAATTATCATAACGCGTTTCTTCCATACAATTTTATTCTGGACTAATTTCGATGCAAAATTTATAACTAATTATTACAGAATGAAACGCATATTAATTTTAGGAGCTGGTACTGCAGGTACAATGATGGCTAATAAATTACGTAAAGCATTAGATAAAGATGAATGGGATATAACCATTGTCGACCAGTTTAAAACTCATTATTACCAACCAGGATTTTTGTTTATTCCTTTTGGAATTTATAACCGCGACGATGTTGTTAAACCCAAAGCTGATTTTTTTCCGGCAGGAGTAAATGTTATTTATTCTGCTATCGACCGAATTGAAGGTGATGCAAATAAAGTTTATTTGGATGGTGGAAAAGTTTTGAACTATGATTTTTTGATTATTTCTACCGGTACTAAAACTTTCCCTGAAGAGACATCAGGATTAAAAGATAAACTCTGGTATAAAGAAATTTTTGATTTTTATACTGTAGAAGGAGCTGTTGCCCTTCAAAAATATTTTAAAAACTTCGAAGGTGGCAAATTGGTTATGGCTATTACCGAATTGCCTTACAAATGCCCGGTTGCACCGCTTGAATTTGTTTTTCTGGCTGATGCTTTTTTCACTGAAAAAGGAATACGTGATAAAGTAGAAATCACTTATGTTACTCCAATGCCGGGAGCATTTACAAAACCCATTGCAACAAAAATGTTATCGGAATTATTAAAAGAAAAAAATATCAATGTTATACCCGATTTTTATATTGAACGGGTTGATAACGATAAAAAAACCCTGGTATCATGCGATGAGCAGGAAATT
>JABMQB010000292.1 GCA_013203525.1 Mariniphaga sp. | reverse complement strand
TGAGAAACACCTAATCTTTCAGCCAACTTTTCAATATCTTCTTTAAAACCTCTTTTCTTTAACAAATCCATAACACTAATATCAATAGCCAACTGAGATAAATTCTGAGGCTTATATGAAACAACCTTCTCATCTAAACCTTCAAAGTATCTAAGTATTTCATTTCCTTTGAAAAACTTCTTTATATCTTCTTCACTAGCATTACTACCCAAATTAATTCTTTCCGTACCTGCTAATAATTTTACAGCCGTAGATTTTCCTATACCATTTCTACCAAGTAATCCAAGAACAAAACCCTCTTTAGGAACAGGCAAACCATACAAAGCAAATCCATTCTCGCCATATCTATGAACCATATCCTTTTCTTCCACAGAAGGTAAATTAATAATATCAATAGCTCCAAACGGACAACGCTTCACACAAATAGCACATCCTACACACGTATTTTCGTCAATCACAGCCTTCTCTCCAATAATCACACAGTTATCTTGTTCCTTTTTCTCAACCGGACAATACTTTTTACACTCGTGTCCGCAAATAGTCGGCTTACATTTATCTTTGTGAATTATAGCTAATTTCATATTATACAAAATAGAAACCAGATTTTAAATTTAACTATCGACGTTTTTTATGCTTATGGACAGATTTTTTATTCTTTCTAGTTCTCTTGTCCATCTCAGATTCTCGGACAATTAAAAATACTATGATAAAAATAACAACCAGAATAATAATACCCACAGCAAGAATAATAATTGTTTTATAGTCAATTGTACCATCCATAAATTTAATTTCTCTGGGCCCCTTTACTACTTCGCTAGAAAAAATATCAGATGGCACTACCATTTCGATCGGCTCACTAATTCTTCTAACAGTCACATTTGAATAAAGCCCAGATATAGCATTTACTTTTACATAGACATCATAAGTATCATCTCCGCTCACTTCTACCAACCATTCTTCTCCAACAGAAAGCCATTTCTCTTGTATCTCACTAGAAACACGAACTAAAACCTTATCCAGTATTACATCTTGAATTTTCACATAATGAGATTCATTATCAACAGAGATTTTTACACTCCATTTTTCTCTTATGTTATTCGTATAACCAATATCTAAAACATCCGAAGATGGACGATAAATTATACTACCACTAGAACCAGCAACGTCATCGTCTAAATCCTCACTCTCCGCAACAGTAGCTGATGTTGAAATATTACAAACGAAATCAGCAGAATCCAAAACAGTATTCGCATCACTATGATTTATTTCACCACAATCATAAAACCCAGTCACATTGATAAAACTAACATTATACAGATAAATATACAATGGCTCAATTGTAATATTGGTCACATTAACATCAAAACTAAAAGCCACAGAAGAATTAGAACTTGTCGTATTCAAAATCAAAGTATTGTCCAAAGTTATGGCACTTGCAAAAGAAACCATTAAAACGATTAATAATAATAAATATTTCATTTTAACTACATCCTGTTGTATCTGTTGGATCACTCATTCGGACCCAATTAACAGCATTACATGAACAATGATAGTTAACATTAGAATCGTAATATATTGCGCCTGCAAAAGATGCTGAACAAGTTTCTGGTGGAGAACTGATTCCTTGAAGTTTAATCATATCTTTTTGTAATATGAAATAATCAGTACTCCCACTTATATCAATTCTATCTATAACTGGTGATACAACAATGTCTTTACTTTCTGTTCTTTTAATAGCAATATAGGTATAATTTGCCGTATCGCTAAAAGCCGTATCGTCATATTCCTTATTACATACACCTCTATCTGTCGGATTGGTAAATGATATCGAACCAGATATCCTAAATCCATCTGTTGTATCTACTACTCCGGTTAAAGTTTGCCATGTTCCAGCACTGTCACAATAGAAATACTCTGGTTCGATATCTTTACTAGAAAATGTAGATAAAGCAAAAGATATCGTTGTGAAATTTAATGAATCTCCAATATATATGTACTCATTATCATCAGCAAATACTTCCGCGTCTGCCCCAACATTAGTAACATTCGCAGTTATATTTAGGTCTTCGTAATAAGATGAACTTAAAGTATCAGCACTACCCATCTCTATAATCTGACTCACTAATGGATTGACATGTATTGCATCTACCTCATTGTTATTCCCTGCACCAATTAAATTCATATCTATGAATGTTAAAATACTATTATTAAATCCTGTTGCATCTCCTTCTAAAGATATTGCTTGTGAAGCTATACTATCTACCCCTGTACTCGAAGACATAAATATGTTTAATCCTATAACACCGTCTTTATTTGTGCTATCGGTATCTATAGTTAAAGATTTATGCTGACCTGCCCCAGCAGTATCATCAATATGTACTCCCGTGGAACCAGTACCATTCTTAACCTTAATATTAAAGCTACTTTGTTTATTATCACCCACATAATATTCGAAAAATCCCCCTTTTACAATTGCCAAATCTGGAGAATTTACAACTTCCCAAGTAACCTCCGTCATAGTTGATTGCCAACCTGGATTATTTTTCAAAGTTATACAACTTGAATTAACATATTGATTTATGTCCGCTGTTGCTCCCTCAAATAATCCTCCTTCATCAATGATATTTATCCATCCTCAAGTATCCTCAAAGTTGCTATCCGTATAATCACAGAAGTAATATGTTGAAGGATCATAACTTCCTGTTGCTCCAGAGTATTTTGCTGTTATATTATCTGTTGCTATAAAGAATGCCGACTGTCTTTCTACAGCTGCCCTAAATCCTCCGCCGGACCATATTAAATTTTGGGCTTCAATGTCATCATCTACTCCAAAGTCTGCACCTGTTGTTCCAGTATTACAATCGATGTGATTAAATCCCCAATCACTACAAATATTATTCTGACTCATATTCAATAAAGTATTATTTTGCTTCACAATCATGAAACTTCTCGCAATAAAACTCGCTTGGTTAGCTCCTCCATCTTGGATCTGGAATTGTGGAGTTCCTCTCGTATCACTTATAATTTGAAATAATGAATTAGAATCAGACAAAGTTGAATCAGCCCCAGTAGTATAAAGGCTTCCATTAAAATTTCCCGTTGCCCATTTAGAGATATAAGAAACAATATTTGTCAACAAACTTCCATCTCCTGAGAAATAAGCTGCAGTTACGTTCCCATCCGTAGTAATATTACCGGACATAGTTGCAGAATTATCTGTAATAGTAGTCGTTGCAATCACAGCACTAGCTAGGAAAATTACTAGTAAGAAAAATACACCAAATTTTTTTATCCTCTTAAATAGAATAAATAATTTATCATTTAAAAACCTATCGCGGAACTAACACTTTTTCCCACACTCAGGACAAAACTTTTCTCCACCTTCTAATGCCCAATTACATTCATCACATCTCTTAATATCTTTCCGCTCCTCTATAATCGCCTCATAATCACTACGTCCAGAAAGAACTTTCCCCATAATCTTACGAATCTTATCCTGCTCTTCTCCTTTCTCTTGAAATTTTGTTAAATCGAATCCATCCATTTTTGTTTATCGAAAATGGTCTGAATGTTTTTTAAACATACTGCCATTTTTGTTTACGGGAATGTATGAAGGTTACACCAACCTACTTCCATCTTAATTGTAGAGAAATAAAAATCTTTTATAAAATTAACTAACCGACTCACTTCGCTTTATTATAAAGCCTTCCTATCCAAATAGTTGCAAAAACAGCAATAATAGTAACAATAATGGCATATCCAACCATCGCAGGGATAGAACTCCTTTCTCCAAAAATACTCACAAAAATAGATTGTATTGCACTATTCCAAGCCAAAGCAGCAATTAAACCAAATGCAGCTGTTATCAACGAAGCTAATTTTTCAATAACATCTTTTTTCATCTTTTACAAAAGAGAACAATCTTTTTAAATTTTTCTTAAGCCTATGACCGGGATCAAACCGGCGACCTCTTCATTACGAGTGAAGTGCTCTATCAACTGAGCTACATAGGCTTAAAAGAAACTATATTACCAATCTTTTAAATCTTCTTTCGCCTAAGTAAATTCGCATTTGTGACAACCGTAATAGAAGACAAGGCCATAGCTAATTCCGCGACAACAGGGTTCAAAACTCCTCCAATTGCCAATGGAATCGCAACTACATTATAGAAAAATGCCCAGAACAAATTTTGTTTTATTTTCCCAAAGGTGACATTAGATAAATTGATAGCTTCAACAACTCCCATCAAGCTTCCCTTAGCTAAAACAATATCACCCGCCTCAATCGCAATATCAGTCCCAGTTCCCATAGC
>JABMQB010000026.1 GCA_013203525.1 Mariniphaga sp. | reverse complement strand
TTGAAAAACTGGTGTTGCAGTAGTCAGGACTTTCTGGCTTTCTGATCGCCGGTTTTGATTTATACAATCTCCCTGCGTGATGTGGGGAGGTTGTTTTTTCTGATCTGATAATTTTTCTTTGTATAAAATGCGATAGCATAAAAATAAATTAAAATAAACAAATTACTAATCCTATTTAAATTGTTTTATATCTTTACAAGGATACATGCAATTAAATAATTATGAATATATGGTTCTATTGCTAATGCATAACATTGCGAACGTAATAAATGTAGATACAAATCTTTAAAAAAGACATTATGAAAACAAAACTTAATTTAGGAATTATGAAAATGACAACAATTTCAATGTGTTTATTTTTCATTATACAAGCCGGAGTATTGCTTGCACAAACAAATGTTCAGGGTGATGTATCAGGGACATGGACTGTGGGAAACAGTCCATACAGTGTTATCGGGGATGTAAATGTGCCTATCGGACTAACTCTGACGATTGAACCAGGTGTTGTCGTAAAATTTATGGATAACTATTCATTTACAATTTATGGCACTTTACTAGCCAATGGGACAGTAGCTGATTCAATTCGATTTACTTCAGGACAAAGTCTCGGTTCTCCTGGTGACTGGCAAAATATACATTTTAATAATGCAAATAATAATTGCAGTTTAAATTATTGTATAGTAGAATACGGGAACAATGGCGTTTATATAAGCGATTGCAATCCAAGCATCACAAACTCTACTATTTGCAATAATCTTAACGCTGGTATTTATTGCAGTACAGCAAACTCTTCACCATCAATTAGCGGCTGCAAATTTGAGGGAAATGGTAGTTTCCCAGTTGCCATTTTTGCAAACGCAATGACTGACCTCTTTGCTGACAATACTTTTGTCGTCAGTGGAGAGTATGATGCAGTGAACATCCTCGGCGGTGTAATCGGTTCTGATCTTACTTTAAGCACACCACCGGCTGAATTTTGTTATTATATTTCCGCCGATTTGATTGTCTTTGCTCCATCCAATCCCACATTGACTTTGCAGCCAGGTACTGTTATAAAATTAAATTTAGCGAGCATAACAATTGGTTATTGGGCTTCAGATCATTTTGGGAAAATTGTCGCTAACGGAGTAACTTTTACTTCTTACAGAAATGATAATATCGCCGGAAATACTAACGGAGGTACTAATAACGAACAAGGTATTCCCAGCGATTGGAAAGGTTTATCTATTGGCAGTAAAGCTGATGATAATTCTATTATAAATAATTGTATAGTTGAATACGGTCAATCTCCGAATATTGGCATTACTATTTGTGATATAACTATATCTAATTCAACAATTCGATATAGTAGCGGAGTTGGGATTATATTGATGAGACCCATTAGTGGACAAGAAGCCCATGCAACTATTACCGGTTGTACATTTGAAGGAAACGAAACATGGCCGCTCGAAATAAATGGTGGTTCAATGACTGACGTTTTTGCTGACAACACTTTTATTGCTAAGGATGCCTATAATGCAGTTTGTATTAGTAGTAGTATCAAGTCTGATCTTGCTTTGAGCGTGCCTCCAACAGGCTTTTGTTATTACTTCAAATATGGAGGAGGGATTAGTGGTCCAGCTAGTCCTACATTAACTTTGCAAGCCGGGACCATAGTGAAGATAGGTGCAGGTACAGTTTTTAGCGTTGGTGGAGGTTATAGCTCGGATTATGGAAAATTAGTAGCTGATGGGGTTATTTTTACCTCCTATCGAAATGATAACCTCGCGGGGAACACTAATGGCGGTGATGATAATGAAGTTGGTGCCCCGGGTGATTGGTATTGTATTTATTTTGCAGATAATGCTGATAATAATTCCAGTTTAACCAACTGTACTTTAGAATTTGGTGGTGGAAGTAGTTATTGGCTCGCAAGTATTCATTGTGATGATTCCTCACCGACAATCTCAGGTTGCACAATAAGCGAAAGTAATAGTAACGGTATTTATCTCAAGTCTAATGCCTCCCCGACCATCAGTAATAATACTATCAGTAATAATGTTGAAGCTGGGATATACTGTGTTGGCAGTTCTAATCCGAGTATATTGAATAATATTTATTATGATAATTCCATAGGTATCAATACATCTTCATCTCCTTCATCTTTAGAGTATAATCTATTCTTTATAAATAATACTACCGGTACAGGTTCAGGAATACCAACTGGATTTGGAGATATTGTAACAGTTAATGCAAATGGAGATCCCTGTGACATTTATTATAATCTGTTTATGGATCCTTTATTTGTTGATCCGGCAAATTCAAATTATCATCTTTTATTAAATTCCCCCTGCATTGATGCCGGAAATCCTGACCCTAGCTATTATGATCCTGATGGAACTGTAGCAGATATTGGAGCTTTCTATTTTGACGAGTCTCAAATCACATTAGAAGCAGATTTCTCAGCAACTCCTACTTCAGGTATTGCCCCTCTAACAGTTAATTTCACAGATCTGTCCACAGGCAACCCAACAAGCTGGGAATGGGATTTTGAAAATGACGGCACTATTGATAGCTATGTTCAAAACCCTGAATGGGTTTATAATGAGCCGGGGACTTACACTGTTTCATTAACTGTAAGTGATGGCACCGATCTATCGGATACCGAAATTAAGGCAGACTATATCACTGTAATTGCTGTAGGACCAACAGCAGGATTCACTTCAGATGTAACTTCCGGCGATGCGCCATTAGCAGTTAATTTCACTGACCAGTCAACCCAGGGAACAGGTATAATTGATGAATGGTCCTGGGACTTTGGCGATGGGAATAATTCAACACTTCAAAACCCGG
>JABMQB010000291.1 GCA_013203525.1 Mariniphaga sp. | reverse complement strand
GCACGTGGTATGGGTAAATGTTGTGTTTCCGGCGCTGGCGCTGTAAAAATCAACTACAAAACCCGTGTAATGACCATCGATGGAAAAGAATTTCGCGAAGGCGACTGGATTTCGTTAAACGGATCTACCGGTGAAGTTTATGACGGTAAAGTTGGAACAATGGATCCGGAGATGAGCGGAAACTTCGCAAAAATTATGGATTTGGCATCAAAATACACACGCATGACTGTTCGCACAAATGCTGACTCTCCTGCCGATGCACAAGTTGCCCGCGACTTTGGCGCACAGGGAATTGGTCTTTGCCGCACAGAGCACATGTTTTTCGAAGGCGAAAGAATTAAAGCAATGCGCGAAATGATTTTGGCAACCGAAGAAGTTGACAGACGCAAAGCATTAGATAAATTACTACCATTCCAACGTGAAGATTTCGAAGGAATTTTAGAAGCAATGGCTGGTTACGGTGTTACTATCCGTTTATTGGATCCACCACTTCACGAATTTGTTCCTCATGAAGAAGCCAACCAACAAATTATGGCTGACGAAATGGGAATTACAATTGATAAAGTAAAAGCATTAGTTGAAGATTTGCACGAATTTAACCCAATGTTAGGACACCGTGGATGTCGTTTAGGAAATACTTATCCTGAAATTACTGAAATGCAAGCCAGAGCAATTATTGAAGCTGCTGTTAATTTAACTCAAAAGGGAATTGATGCACGTCCTGAAATTATGGTTCCACTTATTGGTACTGTAAAAGAATTCAAATTGCAAGCTGACATTATTAATGCAACAGCCGAAAAAGTATTTGCTGAAAAAGGTGCCAGATGCGATTATTTAGTAGGAACAATGATTGAAATTCCTCGTGCTGCAATGACAGCTGATTTAATTGCGCCGGAAGCTGAATTTTTCTCATTCGGGACCAATGACCTTACACAAATGGCATTTGGATATTCTCGCGATGATGCTGGTAAATTTTTACCTATCTATATCGAAAAAGGAATCCTGAAAAACGACCCATTCCAGATATTAGACCAGGAAGGTGTTGGACAACTTATTAAAATGGGTGTTGATAAAGGACGTAGTGTAAAACCAAAATTAAAAGTTGGTATATGTGGTGAGCATGGCGGTGAGCCTTCATCAGTTATGTTCTGCGACAGTGTTGGAATGGACTACGTAAGTTGTTCTCCTTACCGTGTTCCAATTGCACGTGTTGCAGCCGCTCAGGCAAATATTAAATAGGGTAATCAATCATACGCAATATTTTAAAGGGCTTTCGAAAGGAAGCCCTTTTTTATTGCAACTAAATCACCCCAAATTTTTTATTTTTATGAAATCCACTCCAGCAAACTCAGGTTGTTTCTTCTCAAAACATTTCTTAACTTGCTATTAACTTAAAATTTTAGAACCTTGAAACATGCGATCCATAAAAAATAGCAAAAAGCAAATTGAAAAATTATGCTAACTAAATATTTAACACCTAAATAACTTTAATACCAGAATATTATGGAAACAAAATTTGGATTTACCAAAATGACTGTGGATGAATTTAAAGAATGGATTGAAAATTTCAATGTTAACAGAATAGTTTCACATATTCAACAGCACCACACTTTTTTACCGGGTTATGCCCAATTTACTGACAACAACCATTTTAATATGCAAAATGGTATGAAAAACCATCATGTTACAAATAATGGGTGGAGCGATATCGGACAGCATTTTAGTATTTTTCCCGATGGAATAATACTTACAGGAAGGAGTTTGGAAAGGTCGCCAGCTTGTATCAAAGGAAACAATGCAAATGCCGTTTGTATCGAAAATGTTGGAAATTTTGATACCGGTAAAGATGAAATGAATGAAGTACAAAAAGATGCAATTCTGGAAGTAACAGCTGCTTTATGTGCAAAATTCCATATTACTGCAAACACAGACAATATTTTATACCATCATTGGTTTAACCTTGCAACCGGAGAAAGAAACAATGGTTCTGGAAGTAATAAAAACTGTCCCGGATCAAATTTTTTTAATGGAAATAAAGTCGCCGATAGTGAAGTCAATTTTATCCCATTGGTCCAGGCAATTATTCAAAATTCACATAATGTTATTCCACCTCCGCAAATCATTAAGTATGCAACCGTAAAAGCAAACAGATTAAATGTTCGGATAGGTCCCGGAACTAATAACAGTTTGGCAAGGAGCATTAAATCAGTAAAACTTGGCTCAGTTGTAAAAGTTTTTAAAGAAGAGAATGGCTGGTATAAAATTAGCGACCAACAGGATCACTGGATTTCAGGAAATTACACAATCGATGTGGAAAAAGGAAAAATAACGGCAAGCACTTTACACATAAGAACCGGACCGGGAACTAAATATGCCATTGCAGGAAAATTAATTAAAGGACAGGAAATTATAATTGAAAAAGAACTAAACAATTGGTATAAATTATATCTGCAAGATAAATGGATCAGTAAAAAGTATGTATTTATAGATTAATCCTTTAATAATGAAAAAAATAATATCAATAGTAAAAATTCTGTTTACTAAAAAATACGTATGTTTTTATTTCGTCATAATTTTCTTAAGTTTTGACTTTCACTCCCACTCTCAAACTATTGACTACAAGGGTTTGGGAGAGTTACCTGTTGGTAAAAAGGTCACTGAATTTGCTCCAGGTTTGATTACAAAATCCGAAACCTTTGAACGGGTAGTTGCTTTCAACCCTGATGGAAGTGAGTTGTTTTTTAGTACAGTTGAAGAAGGTTTTTCTAACCAAAGAATATTAATATCGAAATATGTGAATGGAAAATGGAAGGAGCCTGAGATTGCTGAGTTTTCAAAAGAATATAATTGTGCTGAGCCTTTTATTTCGCCCAATGGGAAACAACTCTTTTTTGTAAGCAACAGGCCGCCCGGAAATGGTTGGGATTTCGATATATGGATGGCACAAAGAATAAACGATGGCTGGTCGGAACCAAAAAGATTAAATGAAAATATAAATACAAATGAAGGGGAATGGCATCCGGCAGTGAGCAGCAGAGGTGACCTATATTTTGCATCTGCACGAAAAGGAGGCCTGGGGAATGGTGATTTATATATTGCAAAAATTGAAAACGGCAATTATTCAAAAAGTGAAAATATTGGCGCCATATTAAATACCGAACACAATGAATGGGATCCTTACATCGATCCTAAAGGCAGATACATAATTTTCAAATCGGACCGCCCTGGTGGTTATGGGCACATGGATATGTACATCAGTTTATGGAAAAACAATAAATGGTCAGAACCAAAAAATTTGGGACCTCTTATAAATACCAAATACATGGATGATACAGGTGATGTAACACCCGATGGCAAATACCTGATTTTTGCCCGCCGCAACAATTGGGATTTTATGAATATTTATTGGATTGAATTTGATAATTTTTTTAAACAATAACAGTAGTTTTTTAATCTTTGTGTTTCATTTTAGACATTACATTTTACCGTAATCGTGTAATTTTTGCTTCTTAACCAAACATTCACTAATTTTATAAAATCTGATTAATCAGCCTTAGGTCACAAGTTTTATATCAAAATCATAGAATAAATATTAAAAAAAATCTACTTAAAATACGCAGAATAATTAATCCAATAGAACAATCTGATTAATGAAAAAATCTCGTCAATTAGCCGCAATTATGTTCACTGATATAGAGGGGTATACAACCCTTATGCAGCAAAATGAGGAGAAAGCAGTCCAGACCAGGGATAAACACAGGCAAATATTCAATTCTATTACAAAAAAGCATAATGGCAGGATTCTTCAATACTATGGCGATGGTACTTTAAGCATTTTCGATAGTGCAATTGAGGCAGTAAATTGTGCTATCGAAATGCAGTTGGATTTCCGAAAAAGTCCTGCAATACCTGTACGAATAGGAATTCACATAGGAGATATTATATTTAGTGAAGAAGAAATTATTGGTGATGGAGTAAATGTGGCTTCACGAATTGAATCGCTTGCAGTTCCGGGTAGTATTTTTATTTCTGATAAGGTTTATGATGAAATTAAAAACCAGGATTCCATTAGTACTTCCATGTTAAAAACATTCAGGCTTAAAAATGTTGAAAATCCAATAAAAGTTTATGCCATTTCAAATGTTGGATTGATCGTACCAAAACCTGAAGACATAAAGGGTAAAACTGAAGTAGATCCCATATCCGTACAAGGAAAGAAAGGACAACCAAAATCCATACAGAAAATTGTTATACCCGCCATATCAATTTTGATTCTAACTGCAGTGCTTATTTTTATTTATCTGAAATTTGGCCCTAATTCAGGTACATCTTCAGAAATGTTGGAAAAATCAATTGCAGTCCTGGCATTTGAAAATATGAGTGGCGATCCGGACCAGGAGTATTTTAGCGATGGAATTTCAGAAGAAATATTAAACTCACTTGTTAAAGTAAGTGGTTTAAAAGTTGCTGGCCGAACATCAGCATTTTCTTTTAAAGGGAAAAATGAAGACATCAGAACAATAGGAGAAGAACTGGATGTAAAAATGGTTTTAGAGGGGAGTGTAAGAAAAGCCGGAAATCAGGTTCGTATTACAGCCCAACTTATCAATGTTGAAGATGGATTCCATATTTGGTCGGAAACCTACAACAGAAAAATGGAAGATATTTTTGTTGTTCAGGATGAGATTGCTGCCGAGATAGTTGAAAAACTCAAATTACATGTTCAGGAAAAATCAAATAGCGAAAGTGGAACACAAATCCCCGAAGCCTATGAACTGTTTCTAAAAGGGAGTTATTTTTTCAAAAAGGGTTATGAGACCAGAATAAAAGCAATGGAGTATTTTCAAAAGGCTGTTGAATTAGATACAGATTATGCTGAAGCACACTCATATATTGGTGAAACATACCTACATTTTGCAGGTTTAGAAATATTATCAACTGCCGATGCATACTCCAAAGCAAGAACAGCAGTTCAAAAAGCTATCAGCATCGATGAACTTAATCCACGAGCACATAAAGTTTTGGCATATATTCATCTTTTTTATGACTGGGACTGGGAAGCAGCCATTTCCGAATATAACAAGGCCATTCAATATGGGCTGGCAGAGCAAAACGAATTTATTACATACTATTACATATTTGTTAACAAAGACTACGACCACGCAATATATATATCTAAACAAATTCTTGAAACGGATCCTTTACATACGGAAAGCCACTGGCAACTTGGATTATGCTATTATTTTGCCGGAAGATTTGAAGAAGCAATTGTATCATTTGATAATGCAATAGAACTTGATCCAAATTACAGTGAAGCCCATCATTGGAAGGGAATTACACTTGGTTATTTAGGGAAATTCGAAGAAGCATTAAGATCAATAGAAAAAGCAAATGCTATTTGGCAAAACCAAGGTCCTGCTAGTTTTGACTTACTTATGATAAAAATTCTAATGGGCCATAAAGATGAAGTATTGCAAGCATTTGATCCGGAGGCATATACAGAACCTCTTAATGCAGCAATGTTATATATATATTTAGATATGCCTGATGAAGCAATTTACTGGCTTGAAAAAGGTTACCGTGAACGGTCGCTTATGATGATTACCCTGAAACATTTCTGGATTTGGGATCCAATCAGGGATGATCCCAGGTTTATTGAAATCTATAATAGAATGAATTTTCAGGAATAAGATAATCCTCCTTTTATCACAGGTAGTAAATAATAACATCACCATGAAAAATAATATAGCAAAATGTGGATGCGATTGTAAAAACTGCCCAACTTACAAGGAAAATATTATTACTGATGAAGACAGATTAAATTGTAGCAAAGGCTGGAATAAATATCTTAATATTAAACTCAGCCCCGAAAAAATAAGGAAATGCAACGGTTGCTCAATCCCTAATAACGAGAGGAAAGTGTATTATTTAAACTGCAAAGTCCGCAAATGTGCTATGGTTAATGAAATTAAAAATTGCGCATACTGTACCGGATTTCCATGCTACGAATTATTGGAAGCTCACAGCCTTCAGAAAATACAATCGGCCGAAGAATTTATCTCAACCTCAGGCAAAGAAATTTCAGAAGAAGATTTCAATTTATATATTGAACCATACCTGGGATTAAAACATCTAAATGATATCAGGCAAACACTTTTGAAAAAAGAAATTATCGATTTTAAAAAATTTCTTGTTAAAAATAAATTTGCTTCTTTTTCTGCTTCAAAAGATTACCCGAAAGAATTGGAAATAATATACAATCTTTTAAAAAACATTTGTAATGAAAATAATATTTCATATTCGAAACTTCAAACTCTTCAACATAAAAGAAAACAGTTATTAAAATTATTATGGATTTTTATCCTTTATGGTGATTACAATAATAACTCTAAAATATTGTCAATAAGCAGTAAATCATTTCTGAAACATAAGATAACAGCCATGTACGAGACATTGATTATGTATTTTAATGACTTAAAAAAAAACAATATCTTTTGTGAAATTATACCATTACAAAAAACCAACTGGCTTACACCTCGAGGTGGATTAAGAAAAGATGGATGGCAAATCGATGTAGCTTTTGGTGGACTTTTAAAAAAACCAAAAACAATAAAAAATTTTAAAGATTATCTAGTCAGGCTTGAAAAGAAATATGGTAAAAACGCTTTTCGCTATTTTAACAATGCTGATTTACGTATAATGATGAACTAATAGTTGTTAGGTTTCACCATACATTTTATCTAATTTTAGTGTGTAAAATATATACATAATGAATAGGATTTTTCATCTGGCTATTATTCTGATTTTAATTGGTTCATGTGATAAACAAGAAATTAAAAATCAACCCAACATAATCTTAATTGTAACCGATGACCAGGGCTGGGGCGATTTGAGTTTCAATGGCAATACAAATTTACATACTCCCAACATCGACAAGCTTGCAGAAAACGGTGTATCGTTTGACAGGTTTTATGTTTGCCCGGTTTGTTCACCCACTCGTGGAGAAATACTAACCGGACGGTATCATCTAAGAGGTGGTGTTTATTCTACATCAGCCGGAGGTGAACGACTTGACTTGGATGAAACAACGATCGCTGAAATTTTTAAGCAAGCCGGCTATTCTACTGCTGCCTATGGCAAATGGCATAATGGTATGCAAGCTCCCTACCACCCTAATGCCCGTGGATTTGATGATTTTTATGGATTCTGTTCGGGACACTGGGGTAACTATTTCGATCCGGTATTGGAACATAATGGAGAAATTGTAAAAGGCAATGGTTTTATTATCGACGACTTGACAAATAGAGCCATAGATTTTATTGGTAAAAACCGTAATAATCCATTTTTTCTGTACCTGCCATACAATACCCCACACAGCCCTATGCAAGTACCAGAACGGTTCTGGAAAAAATTTGAAGACAAAAAATTGGAAATGGTGTACCAGGGCGAACAAAACGAAAACATTAATTTTACAAAAGCGGCCCTTGCAATGTGTGAAAACATCGACTGGAATGTAGGTAGGATTACAAAAGCTATTGATTCACAAAACCTTTCTGAAAACACCATTATTATTTACATGTCGGATAATGGGCCCAATGGATGGCGGTGGAATGGTGAAATGAAAGGAAGAAAAGGATCAACCGATGAAGGAGGTGTTCGTTCTCCGCTATTTATAAAATGGGAAGGAAATATTAAACCCGGAACTGTACAACAAATTTCGGGGGCTATTGATTTATTGCCAACATTAACCTCATTAACAACTATCGATTTTAATCCGGAAAAAGAATTGGATGGCATTGACCTCTCAGAACATATTCTAAAAGATAACAATAAAATAAGTAATCGGTTGATTTTTAGCCATTGGGGCAATCGAACCAGCGTACGTAACCAGCAATTCCGCCTCGACAATAATGATAAATTATTCGACATGCAAAATGATCCGGGCCAAACTAAAGATGTTTCAAAATTATTTATTGATATTAAAGAAAAGATGGTTCTGGCAAAGTCCAATTGGGAAAACATTGTCTTATCAGAGCTTCCTAAAATCGATACCCGCTCCTTCCCCATTGGGCATCCTGAATTTGTGTTTACACAAGTACCTGCCCGTGATGGACAGGCACACGGAAACATTCAGCGATCAAACCGCTACCCAAATTGCAGTTTTTTTACCAACTGGATCAGCACTGAAGATAAAATAACATGGGATGCTGAAGTCCTTGCCGATGGCGACTTTGAAGTTATCCTTTATTACACTTGCTCTGAACAGGATATTGGTTCAACCTTTGAATTAAGCTTTGGAAATGAAAAACTCATTGCTCAAATTACCAAGGCAAATAATCCGCCATTAATTGGTATGGAGAACGACCGCGACCCAAGGATTGAATCGTATGTTAAAGATTTTAAGCCTATGAAAATGGGAACTATACATCTTTCAAAAGGTAAAGGTGAACTGGATTTAAAAGCAACAAAAATCACAGGTTCGCACGTGATGGATTTCAGGATGTTGATTTTAAAAAGAGTAGAATAATTGTAGCTATCCAAAATATAGGACATAAAAAAATTTGATAGTTATAATTTGTCATCTTGTATCAGCTGTAATTAATGACTTCTAAAGTGAACATTTTCAAATCCTTTCATGTTCAATAATAAATGCAATTATGAAAAAAGTAACAGGAATTGGAGGGATTTTCTTTAAATCAGAAAATCCTGAAAAAATGAGAGATTGGTATGATAAAAACCTTGGATTGGTAACCAATGAATATGGTTCACTTTTTGAATTCAGGCAATCGGATGAACCTGATAAAAAAGGCTATTTACAATGGAGCCCCTTTTCTTCAAACACTGAATATTTTAAACCTTCGGAAAAAGAATTTATGATTAACTATCGTGTCGAAAACCTGGAAGAATTGGTGTATGAATTAAGAGAATCCGGCATAACAATCCTTGATGAAATTGAAACCTATGAATACGGTAAGTTTGTCCATATCCTCGATCCTGAAAATAATAAAATAGAATTATGGGAACCGGTTGACAATGTATTTACCCAAATGTATGATGGAAAAACCACTAAGTAAAAAGGAGGCATTTAGCCCCCTTTCGTAAATCCAATATATTAGTATTTACTGAAGTAACAATGCATTAAACAAAAGCTTGTAAGTTCCGGTAGTTGATGCCCTAAACTGAGGATAAAATCCATAAAATACAAACTGCCCTTTTCCTTTTTTCGCCCAAACCATTGCGGCTTTTCCAGCCAATAATTCTTCTTTATCGACATATCCACTAGCAACTATATCATCCTCAGGATATGATCCTATAACCCGTCTGTCGGTATCAAAATATGGGATCGAGGTTGAAAAAACCGGGCGTCCACGCGTAAACACATTTGCACTTCCCTGCATTCCATAAGTCAACGGATGGCCTTCTTTTAAATCAATTGTGAGCAATGAACCCGGGCAATATAATTTTTGTTTTGCCAACGATTCAGAAATATCGCTTACAGGCAACTGAAAATCCTCGGTAGCTCCACCTTGTGTTTTTAACGATTGAGCACCCATAAACAACCTTGCCGAACGTCCCCACGAAACTATTGTACCACCATCATGGACAAATCGCACAAGATCTTGTTGCCCGTCTTTTGTCAATCCCTTTGTAAATTGAGGGTCATATGCTGGTATACTGTAAGTACTGCTGCTGCTGCTCTTGTTTTTACCCGAAAGTAAAATCTCCTTATCGCTATCGGGCATAATTATTACATCAAAAGCTGAAAGCTGTTTTAAAGCCACTTCGCCAGGGTTTAATACCGTATATGGAATATTATAAGTATCAAGCACATAACGTGTCCAACCCGCATCCATATCGTGGAAGCTTGTTTCTATTAATGCTATCTCAGGCATTTCTATTTTAACAATTCCTTCTTTTATTTCTTCATTTACCGATGGCATAATTGTTTTAAATTCTTCCATAATCTCATGCCATTTTTCCATATCCTTCATTTTAAATGGTACTACAAAATCACCTTCTTTTATTTTGACTCCATCAACATCCATGTTTTTTCCAGCACGAAATACATCTATACCTTTTCCCATAGCATTAAAAACAGCCTTAAAACTTTCATTGCGCCTAACCGGGAAAATCAGTGCCTTTAATTCACCGTGACTACCCATTTCAGGTACCAAAGGGAATTCAACTTTCTCAATTGATTCAGCCAGTTCAGGTTGAGGAGTATTTATTTCATCCGATTTTAATCCACGATGCAATGGCAGCGACCAACTGGTTATATCATAAGGTTTTATTAATTCTCCACCCGGCATATAATGCCTCTCGGGGAATTTCTGTTTCTCAAGAACTTCTTTAACAAAACTGCGGAAAGGTTGTGCCAATGGTACTACATAATCACCTTTTTTAACCACTCTTCCCTCAACAACTAAATCATCTGTAGTTTTGAAAACATTTACTCCATGTTCATCTAAAAGAGTTAGCATATCCGCCAATTCACCATCATCGTGTTGTGATGCCGGAAAAATATAAAAATATGGAGCTTGAGTTAATCCTTTTTGAACTTCTTCAAGAGCGATGACATTCCGGTTAATAAGAATATCTTTTCTGTGAATCGATCCGGTTTTTAAAAGCGACCAGGTTGAAGACAATTCAAACTTAACTATATCTGACAAGTGCCACCAACCACCTTCCCATGGTAATGGCATATTAATACTTTTCTTATATTCACCCAATCCCTTTCCGGTTGCACGAAGTTCACTTTTCTCAATATAAATTGGTTTAGCTATTTGAACACTGGCTGCCTCGGTAAGTAATCCAATTACATTTTTCCATAGGGCCGTTTCAGTTGAACCTGGCCAGTAATCGTCAAACAAATAATGTTGCGAAATTCCTTCACAACCATCCCGCGCCATATCCTTTGCCATATTTGAACCAAAAATCCATGTCCAGTTCCAGATTTTTTCATCAATATTTTCTGCAATCGGATCGTGCATTGGAGGTACAAAATAACGTGGCCCATACGAGCCCATTTGGTGTTTTTCAACCATCACCTGCGGAAACCATGTTTTATTATATAAACGTGCTACAGCGGCATTATCAGACTGGGTTAGGGTAACAAAATCACGGTTATTATCGTGCCCCACATATTTGTGATATACTTCAGGAAGGTTTGCTCCTTCGTATTTTGTATCTTTTGTTTTTTTATAATAATCAATAATTAAATCCATACCATCGGGATTATGGTTTGGAACCATCATATAAACAACATCGTCAAGCCATTTTAACATATCAGGATCAGAAGTTGTGGCAATTGTGTGAGCAACAATTGGTGCCGCCTGTGTTGGTGCAACTTCGGTTGAATGCATTGATAAAGCAGCCATGATAAAAACTTTACCCTCCGAAATATATTCTTCCAGTTGTGTTTCAGAAAGATTAGTATTTATTGCCAGTTCTTTATTAATATGTTTTAACCGGTCGAGGTTATTTATATTTTCCTCCGAAGAAAGAAAAACCACATACATCCTTTTCCCCATAGGACTTGCGCCAATATCAATCATTTTAACTCTAGGTGAAGCTTCATCAAGTTGTTGCATATAATCAATCAGCGGTTGGTAATTGAATACTTCCCTGTCAGCTCCGGGTTTAAAACCAAAAAATTCCTCCGGAGTTACAATTTGTGCGCTGCTTTCAACTATTAAACCTGCAAATAATAAAGCAAGTAAAACTTTGCTGAAAAAAGTAAAATAATTACGTTTCATATAAATAATTTTGAAAATTAAAGTTCATTTGATGCCTTGTTAAAAATAATATTTTTATTTAGCAAAATGCTTATTAACTTCTCTGCAATTGACATTTACCCAAAATGGGACTAATTTTTATTGATAATAAATAAGTGCAATAATCTGATTTTGGCGGACACATTGGGTTACTTTTATCTGTTTCGGAGAATATTAGTATACGGAGAAGACAGGTGCAAAAGGATTCAGACCCTTTTAAAAAACGATTGTAAGTTTAACAACAGGGAGGAGACATTTATTGTCTCCTTTTTGTTTTAAGAAAAATGTGCCTGAAATGATAGGTAGTTTTAATTTTGACCCACCCTTGAAAATCATGGTGCACATATTTTGTGAGGTTTCTCCCTCCCTGAATTCAGGGAAGGAAATTTAAATATTGTTGTTATTTCTAAGTAGATAGAAATTATAAGTTTGCTTACATTCTTTCAGGCATTTCAATTCCAAGTAGTGACATGCCGTTTTTGAGGGTATCAGCAACAACTTTGGATAATATCAACCTGAACTCTTTTTGTTCTTTTTCTTCTGCTTTTAATATGGAATGATCATGATAGAACTGGTTAAATTCTTTGGCAAGCTCGTAACAATAATTGGCAATCAGGGCAGGACTGTAAGTATAACCTGCTTCATTTACAACTTCAGGGAAACGGGCAATTCTTTTTATTACTTCCTTTTCTTTTTCTTCAAGTCCGGAATCCTGTCCGGAAATTGCAGACAGGCTAATACCAGCATCTTCCGCCTTCCGTATAACCGAACGAATCCGTGCATAAGTATATTGAATAAAAGGCCCGGTGTTTCCGTTAAAATCAATTGATTCCTCAGGATTAAAAAGCATGTTCTTTTTTGGATCCACTTTCAGGATAAAATATTTTAACGCGCCCAATGCTATTTTACGGTATGTTTCATTTGCTTCTTCTTTCGATAGATTTTCCAATTTCCCTAATTCCTGTGCCATTCTTCTGGCCACTTCTATCATTTCCTCAAGCAAATCATCAGCATCAACGACCTTTCCTTCGCGTGATTTCATTTTTCCAGAAGGCAATTCCACCATACCATATGAAAAATGATACAATCCTTTCCCCCATTCAAAGCCCAGTTTATCGAGTAAAGTGGCTAAAACCTGAAAATGGTAGTTTTGTTCATTTCCAACCACATATACCATTTTATCGATAGAATAATCGTTAAAGCGCATTTTAGCAGTCCCGATATCCTGGGTCATATAAACTGATGTCCCGTCGCTGCGAAGTAGTATTTTCTGATCGAGGTTTGCCGATGAAAGATCAGCCCAAACCGAATTGTCATCTTGTTGGTAAAAAATGCCCTGATCCAATCCACGTAAAACTTCTTCCTTACCAACTATATATGTATCCGATTCATAATAAATTTTATCAAAATCGACACCCAAATTTTTATAAGTAACATCAAAACCTTCATAAACCCAGCCATTCATTGTTTCCCACAAGTCGACTGCTTTTTCGTCTTTTGCTTCCCATTTGAGAAGTAGTTCACGTGCCTCAACCAATGAAGGAGCTTTTGTTTCTGCCTCCTCTTTAGCCATACCTACTTCCATCAATTCAGCTACTTCTCTACGGTATTCCTGATCAAATTTCACGTAGAATTCTCCAACTAAATGATCACCTTTTTTACCTGTTGATTCAGGTGTTTGCCCTTGGCCCCATTTTTGCCATGCAACCATCGATTTGCAAATATGTATCCCGCGGTCGTTAACAATATTTGTTTTTACAACATTAATACCATTTGCTTTTAAAATCTCACACAGCGAATAGCCAAGCAAATTATTTCTAATATGCCCTAAGTGCAAAGGTTTATTAGTATTTGGTGATGAATACTCCACCATTACCAGCTTTGAATCTTCAGTTGCTTGTTTTGTACCGAATAAAGTTTCCTTGAATGCAAAGTCCAACATTCCAAGCCAATAATCAGAACTTATAGTCAGATTTAAAAATCCTTTAACAACATTAAAATGAATAACCGATTTTGAATTTTCCTGTAGGAACTTTCCAAGATCTGTTGCTGTTTGATCAGGTGCTTTTTTTGATAAACGAAGCAATGGAAAAACCACAAGGGTAATATCACCTTCAAAATCCTTTCGGGTTTCTTGTAGTTGTATCTGCGTATCAACAATCTCCTGCTCATAAAGCGAAATAACTGCATTTTTTATATCCTTTAAAAGCAATAATTCAATATCCATTTTAATTATTTTAAATCGATGTGCAAAGATAATATTTTATGGGGTTTGTTCTTCAGTTTATATACTTCATTAAATGATAGATGTATAATACTTATTTAAGACTTTTATTCTGATAATTTTAAGAATTAAATTATAGAATTATTCGTGAAATTAACATCATTTTTCATATTGGCTTGGTAATAAATATGTAACTTTAGCACCTTAATCTGGATTCTTATATCTTAATATGATTAAGTTGAATAAAAGGGGAATCCGGCAATAATCCAGAGCTATACCGTAGTAGTTAGCTCTTTATTTTTTGTCGGAACCAAACGGTACAAATGTTTTAAGATTTTAGTGATTTAAAGTATGATATCAAAATTAATTTTGGGTGGAATAATAATCCTAATATGTTCTTCTGCGATTAATGCACAAACTGGTATTCAGGATACTGTAATTCAAATTAAAGATATTAATATCAGTACATCAAGACTGGAAAATTTTGCATTAGGAACAACAATTGATAAAATTGAATCTCAGATTATAATAAAGAATAACTCCCTTTTATTAACCGAGATTTTTTCCTCTTTGACTGGTATGTCAATAAAATCATACGGACTAGGAGGCTTATCAACAATCTCAATACGAGGAGCAAGTGCATCACATACGGCCGTAATGTGGAATGGATTAAATATACAAAGCCCTATGAATGGGATTGCAAATGTTTCAACAGTTCCTGCGTTTCTTGTCTCCAATATCTCGATTCAGCAAGGAGGTTCAGGAACACTATATGGAAATGGTGCAGTTGGAGGTGTTGTGCACATTTCCAGTTTTAACAATATGAAAGAAAGAAATAATGTTTTATTTCAGGCTGGTTATGGT
>JABMQB010000290.1 GCA_013203525.1 Mariniphaga sp. | reverse complement strand
GTATATCAGCGTCAAAAATGTATCAATTACAAAGTCAGGTAATAAAGTTATTGCAACTTTTAACCTGGAAGCCGGACAAAGTACTGTGAAGGTTGAGGAAATTACTATGTATGCTTTCACCGATATACATGTTGGCAAATATATCTCATTTAACCTTGATGAAGGTGACGGTGAGCCTAGTATATCATTTAGTCCTTCTGCCGAAATTAATACTGCAACACAATATACATTGTCTATTGATGTGTCAGCAGACAGCGATTTCGATGTATCTCGTAATTACTACTTCAGAGTTGGAGCAATGGCAGATCAGCATGGAGTAGGTACTATCAGGACCAATTATGCACCGTATGTCAAAATTGCAATTTAATTTTGTACAATACTCGAATTTTCAGTAAATAAGAATCTGTAAATTCAACTCAAATTAATAAATGTTGGGAGTTTTAAACTCCCGGCATTTATTTTTTCATTCATTAATAAATTGAGCAAAACCTAAAAAGAGAAGTTATCTGTTTGAATATTATAAAAATCATGTAATTAAATCAGGTAATAACTCTGAATGTTAGTATTCTTTTCAATAAGTCTGACATGATCGGATTATTTCAATCTACAACGCCAATAAACTCAGGGCGGTGCTTTAATGTTCTAACGCAGTTATATCACTTATTTCCACAAATTGAGATGATAAACTTTTATCGATAATTATGGGCAGGATACCTTCTGGTAACTGGATAAATTTAAATATATGCTTCATGAATGCATTTACAATGCAAAATATAAACTTACAATTATGAGAAAAGCAGTTCTATTTATAGTTTTAGTATTCCCTTTTTTGGTACATAGCCAACCCAAAGTAGAGAACGATCAGGCTAAGTCAAAAACCCTGGTTTGGTCTGATGAATTTGATTATAACGGCCTTCCTGATTCCTCAAAGTGGAATATATTGCTTGGCAAAGCAAGAACGAACAACGAACCTCAGTATTGGACTGATAACCTTAAAAATATAGAGGCTAAAGATGGAAAATTAACAATTACCTGCCTTATAGAGGAAGTTGATGGGGAAAATAGATATACATCAGCGAGGATTAATACCCGGAATAAATATCAGGTAACCAGGGGACGAATTGAAGCCAGGGCAAAACTACCTCAGGGCAGAGGCGTTTGGCCGGCAATATGGACACTTGGGTTAACAGGACGCTGGCCTGCATGTGGTGAAATTGATATTATGGAATATTGGGGTCACGATGCAAATACGGTTGGTTCTAATGTACATACCGGTGATTACAACCATAGAAAAAGAACAGGTCGTGGTGGTGAAATCGTTTACGAAAAGCCCTATGAGGATTTTCATATTTATGCTGTAGAATGGTATTCCGATCGAATGGATTTTTATATGGATGATACAATGTTTTACTCTTGCAAGAAGAAGGGTGAAGGTATTGGCGAATGGCCATTCGATGCTCCGCAATACCTGATAATGAATCTTGCTCTATGGAATAACTGGAATGGAGAACCGGGGATCGATGATTCCATCTTTCCTCAGGAATTTGTTGTTGACTATATACGGGTTTATGAAATGAAATAGGAAATTGTCCTGTTTAAAATCTTAAATCCCAATTTCTTGATTATGATTTAAATATTGAAAAATTATGAAAAAATTAGCTTTCTTGTCTTTTATCGTTCTTCTTTTAGCAGGTGGTTGTACAACAAAAACCACTCAGGTAGCCACTCAGTATGGCTCTTTTCTTTACGAGCATAAGCCAATGCCGATGGATACTGCAAACAGCTTGCAATATAAATGGGACCATAAAAAAGTACTGAATTCTATCCTTGTTGATGGAATGGAATCATTAGAAAATTGGGATCTGAAATATGGCAACAAAGAAAATGTCGCAAATATAAGCCTTTCAACCGATAAGGTTTTTGAAGGGAATTCTTCTATAAAATTTGTCTCTCCAACAAAAGTGCCCGTTGCCCTGGGTCGGGGCGGGCGTTATTGGGGGCGGCAAAACCTGACACGTAAATTCGATAATCAGGATTTTTCAGAATACAACCGGATTTCGGTACAAATATATCCCGAATTTGAAGGTTTCCGAAAACTGTATTTAACCATGATACTGCATAACAATGCCAATGTCCCTGATAAATATGGTAAAGAAGGCTGGCATACAGTAATGCTGAATAATAATCAATGGAATAAAATTGTAATGGAAATTCCCCATCTGCCACACGATGAGGTAACGGGGATAACAATAAGTTATGGTCTGCAGGGGAATGAACCTGATGCCGCTGATACGATAGTGTATTATGTTGATAATCTTATGCTGGAAACAGTAAAGGCCGATTATTATGAGGGATGGGGTACCGATGAAGCTATTTCTTTCACTCACTCGGGATATAACAGTAATGATAATAAAACAGCTTTTACGTCATTGTCAGGAACAGATAATTTTAAGATTATTGACCTGGCAACAAATGAATCTGTTCTGGAAAAGGATGTATCAGAACAAAAAAGCTCAATTGGAACTTTTACAGTTTTCGATTTTTCAGAAATCAAAATCCCGGGAGAGTATAAAATCGTTTATGGAAATGTTGAATCAAAACCTTTCCCTATAGAAAATGATGCCTGGCTGCCGATCATTGAAAAAATAACGAACTATTTTTTTGTTAACCGATGTGGATTTGCGATACCTGGAATACGTGTAAAATGTCATACCGACTGGTACACTGTTTTTAATGGAGATACAATTGTTATGGCTGGTGGCTGGCATGATGCAGGAGACTTATCTCAATCATACTGGCAGACTGCAAGTGTTACTGCTGTTTTATTTAAGCTTGCCCGGCAGTATAAGGCAGAAAATAGTAAGTTGTCAGAAAGAATGATTGAAGAAGGAATTTGGGGTTTAGATTGGCTGCACAAAAACCGTTTCGACGAACTACAGAAAATAAGCTGGACAGTACACGACCACTATTCCGACGGAGTAATCGGGAATTTCGATGATACACCTATTCAACCAGGAGGCAGATCGAGTGTTAACGATACTTATTATTCAATTATTGCCGATGTAGAAGCTTCCATTGCATTGAGAGAAATTAATCCCGAATTATCAATGAAATCAGAAGAATATGCTGTTGACTACTGGAATCTGGTTTCTGCCACTACACCTCAGTGGAATACTGAACGCTTATCAATTGCAATAATGGCCGGTTCCAGGTTATACGATCTCACACAAAACGAAGAGATAAAAAATCAAATCATTGGTTATGCCGATTCGCTTCTTACATACCAGCAGGTTGAACCAATGGACTGGAGCATTCCATTGAGCGGATTCTTTTATAGGGATAAGGAAAGAGACAGGTTATTCGGTTATAACCATAGTTGTGCAGTATCTTCACCAATAAATGGTCTTGTGGAGTTATGCAAATTATTCCCCGATAACAAAAATTACACTCTTTGGTTTAATTCGATTAAACTGAATGCAAATTACCTCAAAACCATTGCCCAGGTTACTGCACCTTATTATATGGTACCAGCAAACGTTTACAAATTAAATGGAACGGATGATGATGCTCAAATTCTGCATGGTTTAAAATTGGATGAGGAACATTATTTGAGAAATTTCCCGGTATGGCAGGCATTTAGGGGCAACAGTTCTGTAATTCTTTCTTCCGGAATTGGACTTGCATCTGCAAATCAACTGATAGATGAACAGGAATTGCACGACATTGCCATTGCCCAGATGGAATTTGTTTTAGGAAAGAATCCTTTTAACGAAAGTCAAATGTACGGTGAAGGATATGGCTTTTCACCTCAATATGCAGTATTTACAGGCGATGTTACCGGTGGTTTTCCTGTTGGTATGCTTACCCGGGATGACTTTGATGTTCCATATTGGAAAACATCAGTGTTACACAATTATAAAGAATTATGGGGACAACCTGCATTTAGGATGATGGAATTGATGAGTTATATGATGAATTAATATAGTTACGGTTTATTAGTTTGTTGTTCCTGAAGTCTGTTCTCAGGTTAATTGAATATGAAAAATTATGCAGGATTAATCAATCATTTTAAAATACAAAAAAATTAAAGTCTTATCTCATTTCTGGTTTTTTGATTACAAATGAATTTAAAATAACGAATTATGAAGAGTTTAAAACAGATTTATTTTAAATGGTTTTTATTGATAATTCTGGTATCGTTTTTTTCATGCAGGAATGACTATAAAACGATCCGTTTCAACAGTGAAATGGAAGTCTCAGGGAAAAAGTTCGCTTTAGCTGAGATAGCACCGGATCTCCCAATAAATTGGGATGGGTATGAATTTGTTGTTCTGGAATTTATGATTACTACTCCTCAAAGGTTTCATGTAGGTTTTACAACAGAGACAGGATACAATGAGCTTCGGGTGATGAGTTATACTCCCAATGGTTGGAACAGGCTAGCCATTCCGCTGAAATTTTATCGTAATCTACCTGCTGCACGTAGCGATTTGGCAGCAACCTACAACCAACCTAGGTTTACCGGATGGATCAATTTATCGGGGAAAAGGAGCCCTCTTGTAGGAGTTGATTCTATCGGTATCAGGATGAATGCTCCGATTGATAACCCGGTTATAAAACTGCGTTCTGTAACGCTGGCAAAAGAAGATCCCGGAGATCAGTACCTTGGTGACACTCCTGTTATTGATGAATTCGGTCAGTATAACCTGGGTGAGTGGGATGATAAGATATTTTCTCTGGAGCAACTTCAGGAAGAATGGAAAGCTGAGGATGCCCTACTCGTGAACGCGGAGGAATATAACTACTCGAAATTTGGTGGATACCTGAATGCAAGGATTGATCAGGGCACTGGATTTTTCAGGACAGAAAAAATAGATGGGCGCTGGTGGTTTGTTGATCCTGAAGGCTATTTGTTTCTGTCTGTAGGAGTTGATTGTGTTAGTCCCGGGGGTGGAGGAAATGCGGTACGTATTGACCAGAGGAGCAATTTATATAAGGAACTTCCCCCGGAAGATTTGGGCTTTAATTCCAATAGACGGGGTTCAGCCTCGGCCTCATTCGGAACATGGAACCTTTTCCGCCGTTATGGCGAGGATTACAGGGAAAAATCAGTCGATAACATTTTAACCCGTATGGACAGGTGGGGTATCAATACTATAGCCAATTGGTCGAGTGCTAATGTGTACAATAAAAATAAGAAGACATTTACCCAACAATTGAGGGGACTTGGTATCGAAGGCGGATTGATGGGGCTGGCTGATGTTTACGCCCCTGGATTTGCAGAAAAGATAGATAATGCGGTAAAATCGTCTGTAGAACCTTACAACGATAATCCATGGTTGCTGGGATATTTCACTTACAATGAGCCGTCATGGCTGAATCAGGAATCACGTCTTTGTGATATGATACTTGCTGAAAACGACGACCGTCCCATAAAACAAGAATTATTAAATTATCTCGCTGATGTTGATAATCAGGAAATGCGGGTAAAATTTATTCATAATACATTCAGGATTTTTATAAAAACTGTAGGTGATGCACTGAAGCGTCATAGCAACCATCTTAACCTGGGCATTCGATTCGGGCATATACCGGAAAATGAGATTCTGGAATTATGCAAAGATGTGTTTGATGTATTTAGTTTTAACAGCTATGATCTTTATCCCTCAACGGATATGATGGACAGATGCCTTGAAATGACTGGCAAACCAATGATGATTGGAGAGTATCATTTTGGAACCGTAGATCGGGGAATGGCCCAGGCTTTATGGCAGGTGGACTCGCAGCAGGAAAGAGGAGTCGCCTATCGGTATTACACAGAAAAGGCGTATTCTCATCCGGGGCTAATCGGCTCTGCATATTTTCAATGGTGTGATCAGGATATTACCGGGCGAAGAAATGATGGAGAGAATTATAATTGCGGATTAGTGGATGTTACTGACCGGCCTTATAAATATCAGGTTGAGGCAATGTCACAAACTGCAAAGAAATTATTCGAAGTTCATAGCGGCAAAACTTCTCCTTTTGATCAGGCACCTATTAGAGCACGGGGCCACCGTGAATTTCCTGATGTTTGGAACGAATGAGCGGGAAGAAATTTTTAAACTGGTATTATAAAAATGCAGTTTCCAGTTGTTCCTTTTAATTAAATATGATCGATAAAACATAACTAACTATTTAACCATGAAAAAAATATCTTTTAAAAAACTACTGATTAGCCTTCTGATATTATCAGCAATTTTTGTAATAATCATTTTGTCTCCGGGATGGATTGATTCTAATTACTCGGGTCAGTTAACAGTTACTGAAGATTCACTTTCAATCCCGACTTATTTAGTTGATCCGCCAAATCCAATGCCCCGTTTTTATGAAGGCCGGGCGCATCAGGGAGTACAACGAAGAATGTATCCATATCCTATGAATGATAATATGACTCAGGTAAAAGAGGATAAAAAATATCATATCATATATGTTGAAAATGAATACATTAAAATTGGAATTATCCCGAGCTTGGGCGGAAGGATATATGAAGCCATTGATAAAACAAACGGTTACAAATTTTTTTATCGGAATGATGTAATCGAACCTTCGTTGATTGGAATGATGGGATATTGGATATCGGGTGGTAATGCTCTTGGATTTCCTCATCATCACGGTGCAAATACTGTTGCTCCAATGGATTATACTATTGAAAAGAAATCGGACGGCAGTGCTACTGTTTGGATGTCATACACCGAAGAACTTCATCGAACCCGATTATTATATGGATTTACTGTTTATCCAAATTCATCCGTTGTTGAAATGACAGCTCGTCCGGCTAATCCAACACCGGTTGTTAATTCATTTCTTTTCTGGGCAAATCCTTCAGTTCATGCTGATACAAATTACCAGGTCATTTTTCCTCCTTCTATTGAATATGTGACCCAGCATCATAAAACTGAAATGACTACCTGGCCAATTGCCGACAGGCGATATAACCGCTTTGATTACGAAGGAAAGGATATAAGTATGTGGAAAAACACCGGGGTTCCCTCTTCCTTTTTCTCGTGGGATCCTCAGGAAGATTTTTTTGGTGGGTACGACCATGGCAAAGAGGCAGGTACTGCATGGGTTGGAAATCATTTTATATGTACAGGTATGAAATATTGGGCCGATGGAAATAATGCGCGCGGAAGAATGATTAATGACGGGCTTACTGATACAAGCGGCCGGTACATTGAATTAATGGCAGGAGCCTACGCCGATAATCAGCCCGATTATAGCTGGCTTCAGCCTTATGAAAGCAAAGATATTACCATGACCTGGTATCCTATACGGTTACTGGGTGGATTAAATCAGGCCAATAAAAATGTAGCATTGAATCTTACTGTAGATGGAAATGGTAAGATTTCTGTCAGAATGAATACTACAAGTCTTTATGAGAATGCAAAAGTAGTATTAACTTATCAGGGTGAGGAACTATTTAATGAATCCGTTACAATTAGTCCGGCTCTTCCTTTTACAAAGGATGTAGAAATCAATGGAGCCGTGGTGAAAGAGAAATTGGTATGTTCGATTTATGATGCAACGGGTGAATTATTGCTGGAGTATCAACCTGAACCGCCATTAAACAGGCCCATGCCGGAACCCTTATCATCCCCGGAGGATCCGGAAGATGTAAAAACAGTTGAAGAATTGTACCTGAATGGATTGAGGTTAGACCAGTTCCATAATGCTTCCATTTCTTCATACCCAAATTATGAAGAGGCACTCAGCAGGGATCCTGGCGATTACAGGGTAAATACACAGCTTGGAATTTTGTATATCAAAAGAAAAATGTTTGAACAGGCGGAAAAACATTTACAAACTGCTGTTGACAGAATCACCATGCGTTATACACGGCCTAAGGACAGTGAAGCACTTTATTACCTCGGAATCACCCAAAGAAGGCTTCATAAAAATAAAGAGGCTTATGATAATTTATACGATGCTACCTGGAATGCTGGTTGGCATACACAGTCATACAATCAGCTGGCTGAACTTGATTGTGAAAATGGAGATTATGAAACAGCCCTTGATCATTTAAACCGGGCTCTTGGTACAAACTCAGATAATATGAAGGCGCTCGGTCTTAAAGTGGTAATTCTCAGAAAACTTGGAATGCTTGAAGAAGCGGAGAGTTTGGCAAACAATATCATTGAAAAAGATTTGCTTGATTATCAATCCAGAAACGAATTATTCTTGATAAAAAAACAATTAAATCAGGATACTCAGGCCAATGAAATTCTTCAGGAACTTGATAAAATAATGGGGGACCGGGTTCAGTCGTACTTGGAATTTGCCACAACTTACTCGAATTGTGGATTTTATGAAGAAGCCATAGATATTTTAAGGCGTCTTGAAGAGAAAGGAAATCAATTCCCGATGCTGTATTACTACTTAGGTTATTTTAATTTAATACAAAATAATCCTGAAAATGCGAAAGAGTACTTTGCAGAGGCAAAATTAAAACCGCATTTGTATTGTTTCCCCTTCAGGGATGAATCGGTTGAAGCCCTGAATGCGGCTCTCAAAATCGATCAGGGCGATGCAATGGCCTATTATTACTTGGGGAATTTGTATTATGAGTCAGAGCCTGATAAAGCAGTTGAACTTTGGGAAAAATCACAGTCTGTTGACAATGATTTCTACATTGTAAAACGCAACCTGGCACTAGCAGCTCAGGAACAACAGAATGACATGGGCAAAGCCGTTGATTTGTATGCCGACGCATTTGCCAGCAACCATGAAGACGAGCGATTGATGTATGAATATGATATGGCGCTTGAACAATTCGGAGTTTCTCCCGCCGAAAGGTATCAGAAAGTCTATGAGAATAATCGTTCAATATCTGAACAACGAACCAGTACATTTCTCAGGGAAATTGAGTTGTTGGTCTTTTTAGGAAAATACGATGAAGTCGTTGATATTTTGAATAATTCTGATTTTGTTGAATCAGAAGGCAGCCGTACACTTAGGGATATATATCATGATGCGTATATATTACGATCACTGAAAAAGTATAAAGTAGAAAATTATGAAGAAGCCATTAAAGATATGCAGGCAGCACTGGATTATCCTATTGGCAGGTGGGGTAGCGAACGCAGAGCACAAATGAATTATTTTCTGGGAACTTATTATGAAAAAACCGGGAACCAAACTGAAGCTGAAAATTGCTATCAGAAAACAATCAGCGAACTTGTAGATGGAACAGAATATCTTTACTATAAAGGGCATGCTTATCAAAAATTGGGGCAAAGTAATAAAGCTGAAGAACAGTTTAATGCTTTGGTTGAAATGGGAAACAGTAGAGGCACAGGATCTGATGCATTCAGGTCTTTTGAAGGTGGTTCAGGCGCAAATGCCCGACAGGCACAGAACAGTTATATCCAAGGACTTGTATACCTGAGTACGGGACGCAAAAGTGAGGCTGCTACACAGTTTAAAAATGCTTTGGATCTTGACCCTTCACATTTATGGGCAAATTATATGCTGAATTTGAACTGAATTCTTTTAAAATAAAGATTAACTAATTTCAAAATTAGAAATATGAAAACATATATAAAGAGAACATTAATATTGACTTTTGCAGTACTATTGTTTGCATCATGTAATCAACAACAAAAAAACAAAGATCCGCTTCAAACACCTTCCCGTGTTGAGATAAAAGCTATTGACGGAAATTACAGTTTTTATATCAACGGTGAACTTTTTGAGTTGAAGGGTGTAGGAGGTGGCGGTAACCTGGCTATGTTACACAATGCCGGAGGAAATTCTATCCGGACGTGGAGCTCAAATAACGGAGAGCAGTTATTGGATACTGCTTATAAATATAATATTATGGTTGCCATGGGATTAGGCATGGGGCAGGAACTACATAATTTTGACTATAATGATACAGCTGCCGTTGGCAAGCAGTATAGAAGAAACATTGCAGCTGTAGAAAAATACAAAAATCATCCTAACCTATTATGTTGGGTTATTGGTAATGAACTTAACCTGAGCCCGAACAGGGGAACTCCGGTAAATCCAAAAGTATATGATGCAGTAAAAGATATTGTCGATTACATACACTTCAAAGACCCAAATCATCCGACAACAACAGCTTTTGCAGGTGTTGGAAAAGAACCAATTCAGGTGGCACTGGAACATTGTCCCAACCTCGATTTTATCTCTTTACAGGTGTATGGTAGTTTAATAAGAATGACGGATATGGTTAGGGCAGCCGAAATAACTAAACCATTTGCAATCACAGAATATGGGCCAATTGGCCATTGGGAAATGCCACGTACAGAGTGGGGTAGGGAAATTGAAGAAACAAGTGCCGCTAAAGCATCCGGACTTTACGATCGTATTCAGAAGGCAATTGTATCTGATCCTACAGGTTTATGCCTGGGGGGTTATGCGTTTTTGTGGGGGCAAAAGCAGGAAAGGACGCCTACATGGTACGGTATGTTCTTGAAATCGGGCGAAGCCACTGCAATAGTTGATGAGCTTACAAGATACTGGACAGGTGAATATCCCGAGAATAGGGCGCCAAAAGTGGACTCATTAAGACTTGATAGTAAAAATGCAGTGGATAATATTTACGTAATATCCGGTGTTCCCTGTGTTGCAAAGGTATTTGCCTCCGATCCGAATGGAGATCTTTTGGATTTTCAATGGGTGATCTCCAAAGAGGTAGTTGAACGTAGTCAGGGTGGTGCCAGGGAAAAAGAACCGGAAAGTATAACACTCGAGAAATTGTCCGATATCGATGGAGAACTTAAATTTATCCCACCCGGGGAAAAGGGCGGATACAGGCTTTTCTGTTATGTTTTCGACGGAAAAAATAAGGTCGGAACTGCAAATGTGCCATTTTATGTAGAATGAAAATCTTTTAAAAATCAATTTGGATATTTAAGTTATAAATCATCATTATTTTAATCATATAAGTTCTATTAACTATGAAAAAGTTGCTTTACTTATCACTCGTAATCTTGCTTATCATGGCATGTACCATAAATAAGCCAAATGAGACAGAGTATAGCTCATTTCTTTACAATCACGTGCCCATGCCCATGGATACAACTCAAAGTTTGAAGTATCAGTGGGCACAAAAAGAAGTGCTTGTCTCTACACTTATTGACGGTATGGAGTCATTGGAGAACTGGGAAGTTGTTGGCCGGAGGAATGAAGATGTTGTTGCAACCATTAGCCTCTCTGACGAAAAGGTATTTGAAGGTGAATCTTCTATTAAATTTGTTTGTCCGACAAAGAAACCAGTACAATTACCAAATGGAGGTCGCTATTGGGGGCGTGAAAGATTGACCCGCATATTCGACAAGGCTGATCTTTCAGAATACAACCGGATATCGGTTGAGATATTTCCTGTCTTCAAAGGCTTCCGGCAATTGTATTTAACCATGTTATTGCATAACGACGATAATGTTCCGGATAAATATGGAAAATCAGGCTCGCATACTGTTCAACTCATAAATAATCAATGGAACAAGTTGATAATGGAAATCCCACATCTGCCTCACGATGAAGTAAATGGGATATCAATAAGTTACGGACTGCAAGGAAATGAACCAGATGCCGCCGACACTATTATATGGTATGCCGATAACCTGAAACTGGAAACAGTAGAGACCGATTATTTTGAAGGCTGGGGTACTGATAATGCTATTTCTTTTACTCATACAGGGTATAATACTGACAGTAAAAAAACGGCTTTCACTTCATTAGATGAAGGGGAAAAATTTAAAGTTGTTGACCTTGCAACAAATAATACGGTGTTGGAAAAGAATGCTGTAAAGCAAACGAGTTACATTGGAACTTTTTCTGTTTTCGATTTTTCTGAAATCAAAACTCCTGGGAAATATAAAATTGTTTATGGAAATGTAGAATCACAACCTTTTCCTATCAACGAAGATGTTTGGCTCACTACCCTGGAAAAAACAATTAATACCTTATATGTTTTACGCTGTGGATACGAAATACCAGGAATTCACCTTAAATGTCATACCGACTGGTACACAGTATTCAAGGGAGATACTATTGATATGAGTGGCGGGTGGCACGATGCCGGCGATTTGTCTCAATCATATATGAGAACGACTGAGACAGTTGGAATTCTCTTTAAACTGGCACGGAAGTATCAAAAGACAGATGAAAGATTATCAAATCGATTGCGGGAGGAAGCATTGTGGGGTTTAAATTGGGTGCACAAAAACCGTTTCGACGGATTACAGGTTTTAGGCTGGACTGTGCACGACCATTACTCAGATGGGATAATAGGAAATTTTGATGATACACCTGTACAACCAGGAAACAGAAGCAGAGTAGCCGATAATTATTATTCAGTTATTGCCAATGTGGAAGCTTCCCTGGCGTTGAAAGATATCGATCCCGAATTAGCAGAAAAATGCAAACAATATGCAATTGATGATTGGGACCTTTTAGTAAAAAATGATACCAGGTGGACAAGTGCATATTTGTCAATTGCAATTTCAGCCGGCTCCAAATTGTATGAATTAACAGGTAGTAGTGATGTCAAAAATCAGATCATCGATTATGCTGATACATTGCTCACTTACCAGCAGGTTGAACCAATGAACTGGAGTACTCCCTTGAGTGGATTTTTCTACATGAATAAAAATAGTGAGGGGATATTCGGACATGCAGCCAGCTTTCCAGTGGCTTCTCCTGTAGTTGGGCTTGTTGATTTATGCAAATTATTCCCCCAAAATGAAAAATATCCGATGTGGTTTAAATCGGTTCAGTTACATGCAAACTACCTTAAAACTATTGCCCAGTTTACTGCTCCATATTATATGATTCCGGCAAATGTTTACAAGTTAAACGGAACGGAAGATGATGATCAGATACTGAATGGTACTAAAATGGATGACGATCACTATCTGCGAATGTTTCCTGTGTGGACGGAACATAGGGGAAACAATGCAAATGTTTTATCCTTTGGTGCAGGATTGGCTGCTGCAAACCAATTATTAAACGACCCGGAGATGCAAAGCATTGCTCAGGCACAACTGGAATGGGTGGTCGGTAAAAATCCATTCAACCAGAGTTTGATGTTTGGCGAAGGGTACAATTTCGCTACGCAATACGCAGCTTTTCCTGGAGATGTTACAGGTGGTCTTCCCGTCGGCATTCAGACCAAACTTGACGGTGATATTCCATTTTGGCCAGCTGCTGTTTTACATAATTATAAAGAAATCTGGATACATCCTTCAACCCGTTGGCTGGTATTTTTGGATTACCTGGGACTTAAATGAGAATTAAGAAAATGTTTATATGAAATTATTATAAATCCTAAAAAAGTATTACGAGGGTTAAAAACTAACTTTGATATAAATCATTGAATTACAAATATTTAGAAAAAACTTTATTATGAAACTTCAAAAAATATTCCTTTTAATATTTATGCTTTGCACAGGCATTCTAAATGCACAGATAATTTCCGGAGAAAGCGAATCTGTTTATCAGAATAAACCGAATGACACTGAGGCATTTTATTTCACCCCTGAAAATTATAACATAAAAGCCGATGGTAAAATGGATGTTTCAGTGGCACTTCAAGCAGCTATAAACCAAGTAAAAACTGAAAAGAGTTTTGGAATTTTATTTATTCCGGAAGGTAAATATAAAATAAGTAAAACCATTTATGTGCCTGGTGCAATTCGTCTTATTGGATATGGGAAGAACCGCCCTGAATTCATTTTAGAGAAAAATACTCCGGGATATCAGCAAGAAGTTCAATCCGACAAGGGAAAAGCAAATTATATGTTTTGGTTTACAGGTAGAACTGTTGCGGAGGGTTCCCAACCAAGAGATGCCGGAGCGGGGACATTCTATAGTGCAATATCAAATATCAATTTAACGATTAAAGATGGAAATCCAAATGCTGTTGCTTTGCGTACTCATTTTGCACAACATGGTTTTGTAAGTCATTCTGTAATTAATATTGGCAATGGGAAAGCTGGTTTATTTGATGTTGGAAACGAAATGGAAAATGTAACCTTTTTAGGAGGTGATTATGGAATTTTCACAAACAGAACCTCTCCTGGTTGGCCAATGATGATTGTTGATACCTATTTTGAAGGCCAGCGCAAAGCAGCTATCCAGACAAATGAAGGT
>JABMQB010000289.1 GCA_013203525.1 Mariniphaga sp. | reverse complement strand
TGATCTGCGCTATCACCCGGGGATCATATTGACCCGCCTCCGTAGGTTTAATAAACGCTATTATGGAATTACCGAATAATAAATAAATCAACGTCAGGCCTATAAAGCCACCGAAGATAATTAGAACTGATTTTTTTAATTTCCTTAACGCCGTTGATTTTTCATTAGTGATGAGCTTCAATAGATGATCCAATCCCCCGGCAGCCAGAATTCCGATTGTCAGGGGAAGAAAAGAGTAGATCATTGAAGGCACACGGAATTTGTTAAAAAATGGCGCTAAGTGAAATAGCGGACCAAACAGGATCGGGAAATAACTACCAAAACCAACCAATAGAATCAAACCTGATGTTACCCATAAAAACAGATTGAAGCGGTCAGGTTTTTTCAACACTGCCCCAAGAATTGCCAGCAATACTACCAATAAGCCAAAATAATGTGTTGATTGGGTAAAGGGCATTCCACCCCAGTAGGCAGCACTCTTTATATCGCGGGTGGGATAGTTCTGCATTCCATAATAGTACGGATATAAAAATGAAATTAATTCTTTTGGTTCAAAGGACCACTGGGTGGCATAATCCCATTTGACACCGCTGTCGGTGGTTCCTGATTCATCCAGTACTGAAGAAGCTCCCCTGTTGGAATATTCTTGAAACTCATATACGGATATGTATGGATCAGATACTAATACCAAAGCAAGGATCAACCCGCCAACCAACATTAAAGATGCCATGGTATCCTGACGCACAGTCTGTGTTTTGCTAATCCGGTCCGCAACCAGATTCCACAACCAGAAGAAAACCACTACCATCCAGGAATAGTATACTATCTGGGGGTGATTGGCCCATAGCTGCAAGGCAGCAATTAAGCCCAACAACAATATTCCTCGGATTTTTCGTTCTGTGATACAGTAATCTGCTGCCAGAAACAACAGCGGGAAATAACCCAGCGACATTATTTTAGTTGAATGGCCGGCGTTAATTAAACCGAAAAGGTAAGGCGTCAAACAAGTAACCAGACCACCAAATAATGCGCTGAGCTTACCAATATGCCGTCTTCGTAAAAGTAAGTAAATAGCCAGACCACCGATAGTAAAGAAATCCCAATATTTTAAACCACGATTAAATAATAAAAAATTGCGGATTTTTGCCAGTGGATCCCCGCTGGTACAAATGTAGCTACCATAGCTTGGCATCCCTCCGAATAAATTGGGATACCAGTGTGGAATATTGGAATTTTCCAAAGAATAATTTTTCACCCATTCAGAAATTGGTTTATAGCTTATGGTATCACTAGCCAGAGGTATCTTCCCAAAATAAACCATATCAACTAAAAAAATACTCACCAAAGTGGGAATTAATACCCATAGATATTTATTTGAGTTAGTCCTCATATATTCACCGATTGAACAAGTGTTTAGCTATTTCTTTGATACCTTTTATTTCCCGTCTTCCAACAATTCTAGTACAAAATCCCAGTAGAATGAAAAGCGACAAGCCAAAAATGGTTAAGATTATCTTCGGGATAGAATCTATAAAGAAAACTAAAGTATTCACCAATATAAAACAAAATATAGTTATCATCGTCAGTTTTATCATTCTATTCCAGCCCCAGTTTAGTGGAGATGCCTTCTGTGATACAAAATATATCATTATAACCAGAAAAGCATAAGAAATCAGGGTCGCCCAGGCTGCACCGGCAATATTAAAATATTTAATAAGTAAATAATTTGAAATTAGATTGAAGATTATTGCCAGGACACCCGACTTTCCAATGGAAATTGTCTTGTCTTTCAACATGGCTCCAGCGATAAGAAAATTTCGGAAACCGCTTAGGTAATAAGCATAAGTGATTATGGGTATATACTTGGCACCAACTAAGTACGCGGGAGTTGTGAACAGTCTTAATATATCGTCTGCCAAAAATGATATAATCAAGAATAGAAAACTCCCTAATACGCCATAATAGAACAAAATATCTTTGTATATGTGGCGAGTATCTTTATTTATACCCATCTTGTACATTATTGGAGACCAACCACGCTGTATTGGAGCTATTAGAACAATATTTATTAACATGCCAAATTTATAAGCGACACTGTAAATGCCAATTTGATCGATTGAAACAAATAAATTTAAAATAAATCGATCGGACATTGTTAACACTGGTGTAACTAATGCCATTATAATTAAAGGTATACCATATTTTAGTAATGGTATAAGAGTTGAAAGCCTTGGCAGAACAAAAGCGGTCTTAACCACATAAATAGTACTTAGAATAAATATTATCCCGAACATTATTGTTTTGCTAAACAATAAACCTTGCAGTCCCATCCCTCGATATATAATGAAATATATCGATAGTAGTAAAATTCCAACAAATTGAGTGATGGACAAGATAAGATATTTATATGGTTGTTGCTCATATTGGAACATCCACAAAATAAATTGACCACCGATAAACAGAAACACATTAACCGCCGTGATTAGCAAATACACTCCACCGTTTTCACCAAATTTGAGAAAAGCGGCAATATTGCCAGCTGTGGAACTCAGGAGAATCAAGACTATAAAGCTTATTAATTGGATAAACCAAAATGCACTTGAAATAACACATTTTTTGTCAGCAATTCCCGATGCCGGTAATCTTCTCCAGATTGCACCGACCAATCCCATTGGTAATACTGTGATCATGAACAATTCAACCATCTCAAGTAGAGCCATAATACCAATATCAGAAGTTGTTAGATAACGTGTATAAATCGGAATCAATAAAAAAGCTGCCAATTTTGATAATACATTTCCTATTCCATATACCAGGGCATTCTGGCCTAATTTTTTAATTGGTGTGCGAATTGCCATATTTTTTAAGAAATTGGAAATGATATTAATAAATACATTATTGTGTGTTGACAGTTATTTGATCTCTGCTTTTTAATTTGCTCATCTTCGATAAATGTGTAGCTCAAAATACTCCTATCTAAAACCATAATGATCGTGAGTGATATTACCAAAATACCAATAATTCATTCAAATATTAAATATCATTTCACTGGTTCCGGTAAAAGTTATGAAATTGGTCGGGGACTCCTTAAAAAAGAGATGAATTTTCCCGTTTTATTTTATGATTTGTCGATGAGAACCAAACCATGGCCAAAATTTGCACAATTTTGTTATAACTGGCAAAACTTTTTCCGCAATATGCATTTAAAAACTAGAAAAATGGTACAAGGCAAACCACTATACCAAGTATTTCACAGTTTGGCAGCAGTTGATTACCCTTTTATTTGCTCAAGTTGGTGGAAAAGACAGTTTGCGGGATATAGAGACATCGCTACTGCACATCGAAGAAAATGGTACCATTTTGGACTGGATGTGATTAATCGTAGCCCACTATCGATACCATGCAAAACCACCTTGAGAGATATTTGAAGGAGTATTTTATAAAATACCGGAGAAATGTCAATCAGTAACTCCCAGACATCGATTCAAGTTCAATAATCCGCTCTATACACAGGATTCCACATTGATCGACTTGTGCTTGTCGATTTTTCCCTGGGCAACCTCCCGTATAAGGAAAGGGATTATCAAGTTGCATTATCTTTATAATCATGGTGGATCATTACCGACTTTCATAACGATGACCGAAAGTAAGTGCCATGATGTATGGGTTGCAAATAGTAGTGAAAAACACGATTTTTCTTTATTGTCGGGCAGCATAAACAAATTAAACGAAAGCAAGTTGTCCGTGATGATAGGATCCAATTTATTAGTTATAAAAGCAGAAAAAATACCTCGATGAATTGCGTGTTGTTGGCTATGTTTATGCTGATACCGGGAAATACTATGAGTTCTTGATCAACAATCTGAAACTGGCGACCATTACCATTGTGGACATCTATAAATCCAGGTGGCAAATAGAATTATTCTTTAAGTGGATCAAACAGCATCTAAAGATTAAAACATTTCTGGGAATCAGCCTTAATGCCGTCCTGACACAAATCTGGGTGGCCATGTGTTATTATCTGCTCCTGACATACAATAAATACCAGACAAAATATGGCTATTCACTTACAGAATTGGGCCGAATAATCAGAGAAGTGTTGGTGGATCGTACAAATCTAGTCGATTTCCTGTCACTGAATGCTAAAACTATCAAGAAAGCCACGGAACTTGTCTCCCAAATGGCATTAATTTGACTGGACAGTAGTGT
>JABMQB010000288.1 GCA_013203525.1 Mariniphaga sp. | reverse complement strand
GTTTGTACAATACCTTGAAAAACATCCTGAAAAACAAAAAGAGTTTGAATTATTCCAAAATACAATATTATTTCCTGATGAATCAGTTGTTTTTAGAAAAAAATCAAAGCTATTAAAATTAACCACAGGGCAAAAAATATGGTCTTATACAATAAGGATTGCTGCTGTGTTGGTATTGGTTTTTTCTTTTTCTATTCTTTTAAAACAACATTCAGAGATTGATGTTCCACCATCACAAATTGTAAAAGTTGCAACAATAACCCCGGAAATAGAAACAACTCAAAAACCTCAAAAGGAAGTAAAAAAAGATCCTAAAAAAATCCCTTCAAAACCAGTAGTAAAGGACACGATAAAAGTGGAATCCACAAAAAGTATAAGGGAAAATAACAAGGGCAGAATTGAAGGGGAAGATTTTATAGCATTTCATAGAGATTCAATTGTCGATAAATATTTAATAGCTAAGGTTGCAAATATTTCAGTGAATGAACCGATTATAGCCCTTATGGAAGTTGATCAATTTATTCTGCCTGATTATTTTAATGAAATTTCGGAAAGGGAAGTTTTGTTAGCTGAAAGAATTAAAAGAAAAACAGGCCTTGATAAATTCAGGCTAAACGATATTACCAAAGCCGGATTAAAACTCTTTGCCAATATTTCTAAAAATAAATTTACCTACGATACCAACGAGGAAGGAAATATAACTGAGCTTAATTTCGAAACAAGGTTGCTAGCCTTTTCAATTCCTACAAAAGGTAATCCTGAATAAGAATACTCTTTTATTTATTTGATAAAAATCAATTCAAACTGTAACTATTTCTTTAAGTACTTCGTCATACACCAAACTTTTAAAAAAGGAAACATGAAACGATTATTTACTATTTTATTAGCCATTGTATTTTCCGTTCAATTAATGGCTCAACCCGATTCAACCAAAGTTAGGATTCTAAATAAAAATGTGGTTACAGTGGTTGAAAACGATGGTGGCACTCGGGTTAAAGTTGGAAATGATAATGGTGTTGAAGTAATAACTGATGATTGGGGAGACACAACAAAAGTAAGAATTGGAAGACGAACTTTTAAGGTTGTCGATGATCATTCGGGAACTCATATTAAGGTTGAACGAGAATGGGATCCTAACAGATGGACAGGACATTTTAATGCGCACTGGGCCGGTATGGAATGGGGTATAAATACCTTTCTGAATGATGACTTTACCTCCTTTAATGGTCCTGATTTTATGGATCTTAATCATGGGAAATCGATAACAGTAAACCTTAATTTTGCTGAATGGGCTTTTAGGAACAAGGCTAATAATATTGCTCTGGTTACAGGAGTTGGATTTAGTTTTATGGATTTTGCATTTGATGGTCCGGTGACGATTGTTGATTACGATGGTATGGTTGAACCTATGTATTTAGATCCAAATGGGTTAAAAAAATCGAAACTAAATGTGACTTACCTCACAGTTCCTTTTATGCTTGAAATCAAAACTCCATTTCGCCTAAATCATACAAGGATTTATTTGGCAGGAGGAGTTATAGGTGGCTTGCATCTTGGTTCTCATACAAAATACAAGTACAAAAAAGACAAAACAAAAGATAAAAGCAATTTTAATATCAACCAGTTTAAATACGATTTAACAGCAAGAATAGGCTTTGGTGACTTTTGTGTTTTTGCAAATTATAGTATGGTTTCACTTTTCGAAACGAATAAAGGACCTGAGTTATATCCGTTAACCATCGGTGTATCTTTTCCAAACTTGTAGTTTAACTTAATTCATTATATAAAATAGGCATTGCTATGTAAAATGAACATTGGCAATGCCTATTTGTTTTAAGAAAAATTTAAGTTTTAAACTTAATTACCAACGATTTGCCTAACTTTGTTTTTGAAAACAGATTACTCAGAATTAAACATTACTATAATGTTTATTAACAGAAAACAAATTAAACAAAGTCTGATATCGGTTATTTTTACGATAATTTTTGTGATTCCCCTTTTTTCACAAGAGAGTGATACTACGATTGTTAATGATCAACCAACAAAAAAAAGTCTTAGTATTTCTGACATCCAGGATTTAACAAAAGATGGCTTCAATTTCTGGCAAGATAAATTTTCAGGTCATTTTGCAGGCATTGATTTTGGGTTGAATACTTTTTTAAACAGTAATTATTCCAATTACAATCCGGAAGATTATGGATTTATGGACAATGACCTGATTCGCTCAAATTCATTATTAATAAATTTGATAAACCAAAGTATAGGATTACAACGCAACCGAAATACAATTGGATTAGTAACAGGATTAGGGCTTCAATTGCAGAGTTACCGGCTCAATAAAAATACTACGATTTCACAGGAAGCTTTTGGTAAGGTTATTCCTAAAACTTTATTTTTTGATGACAATCAGAAATCGAAACTTTCGATATCTTATTTGGTAGCTCCCTTGCTTGCTGAATTTCAGTTTCCAATTCGCCACTATGCCAACAGGTTGTATTTTTCGGCAGGAGTGTATGGAGGATTACGGATTGGTTCGCATACAAAAATTAAATACCGGGTTGAAAAACAAAAAGAAAAACTTAAAACTCCCGATAATTTTTCCATTTATAAATTTAAATATGGGATCATGGTTAGAGCAGGATATAGGTGGATTAATGTTTTTGCAACCTATGATCTTACACCTTTATACAAGGAGGGAAAGGGGCCCGAATTAATTCCTTTTACTTTTGGAGTCACTTTGTTACAATTTTAAAAGATTTATTCATTACTTTTTCTTGATTTTTTCTTTTCATAATGAAAAGGATAAATTTGCAATAATAATTAAAACGTAATATATGAAACCTTTTATTCTTCAGGAAGTAAATTGGGCAACTGTTAAAAATGATAACTATGATATTGCTATTTTGCCTTGGGGTGCAACTGAACCTCATAATTATCATTTACCGTACGGAACTGATACTTTGGAAACATCAAAAATTGCAGAGGAAGCTGCTGGAATTGCCTGGGATAAAGGGTGTAAAGTTATGGTTCTTCCCACAGTTCCGTTTGGAGTTCAAAATCCCGGGCAAATAGAATTACCATTTTGCCTTCATATGCGGCCATCTACACAACTTTTAATTTTACAGGATATTATTACGGCTATATATGGTCAGGGGATAAGAAAATTGATTATTATGAATGGCCATGGCGGGAACGATTTTAAATCTCTTATCAGAGAACTGCAACCCGGTTATTCAGGCATGTTTATAGGTTTGATGGAGTGGTTTAAATTTTTTAATAATGATGTTTTTTTTGAAGAAGATGGTGATCATGCGGGTGAAATGGAAACCAGCATTATGCAATATTATTTTCCTGAACTGGTATTGCCTCTTGATCAGGCTGGCTACGGGAAATTAAATCGGTTTAAAATTGATGCTTTGAACACTAAAATAGCGTGGACACCACGGCGATGGGACAAAGTATCGGATGATACCGGAGTTGGAAATCCTAAAAAAGCTACTCCTGAAAAAGGCAAAAAATTTCTTGAAGCAGTTACATCTAAAATTGCAGATTTTTTGATCGAACTGAGAAAACATAATCCAACTGATATTTACGAAAGCTAGGTTACTATAGCTTATTTTCAGCATATATTTTATGCATTTTAATTTCTTTATATTTGACCCCATAAAAAACAGATAATGATTTTTGTAACTGGGGGAACCGGATTAGTTGGAGCACATTTATTACTGGAACTTGTAAAAGCAGGTAATTCAGTAATTGCTCTGAAACGTAAGTCAAGCAACCTCAGTCGCACATTAAAAATCTTTTCATTTTACCAGCAGGATTATCAGGAGTTATTTAATAAAATAAAATGGATTGATGGTGACATTCTTGATTACTATTCACTGGAAAATATTCTTGCCGGAGTAGAAAAGGTTTATCATTGTGCTGCCATTGTTTCATTTTATACTGCCGACCGAAAGAAAATGATTGCCAATAATGTTGATGGAACTGCAAATCTGGTAAATGCTTCAATTCATAATGGTGTTAAGAAATTTTGCCATGTAAGTTCAATTGCAGCGTTGGGTCGTACATTAAACGGAATCCCCGTTACTGAAGAAACCAGTTGGATTCCTTCAAAAAAGAATTCAGGATATTCTGAAAGTAAGTTTTTTTCTGAAGCCGAAGTTTGGCGGGGAATACAGGAAGGATTGGATTCTGTTATTGTTAATCCTTCAATTATTCTGGGTCCGGGGGAATGGGATACAGGTAGCCCAAAATTATTTAAATCGATTTATGATGGAATGAAGTTTTACACAAAAGGCATTACCGGATATGTTGATATTGAAGATGTTGTGAAAGCAATGGTTTTACTAATGAGTGATAAAAACTTTGAAAGCTGTAAAAATCAACGCTTTTTATTGAATTCCGAAAACCGGAGTTATCATGATATATTTTATTCTATTGCCGATGAACTCAGGAAAAAACGTCCTCAATATTATGTTTCAGACTTTATGTTAGGCTTTGTATGGAGGTTGGCTGCGTTTGGTAGTTTTATTACAAGAAAACCTTCAGTGATTACACGTGATGCAGTGACAAATTCAAACCGGAAATTTTATTTTGATGGAAATAAAATCAACCAAAAAATCGAAGATTTCAGGTATAAAAATATTTCAGATTCTGTAAAAGATATTTGTGCAATTCTTCTTTCTGAAAAACAATAAATATTAAAAATAAAGGCGCAAAGAATTCCTCTGCGCCTTTATTTTATCTTGTTTGAATCTATATTCCAAATGCTTCTTTTATCTGATCAACATAATCAAGTTTTTCCCAAGTGAAAAGCTCAACTTCTGTTTCAATTTTTCCAAAATAAGGAGTTTCAAATGTTTTTGTAATGGTTACCGGAGTTCGGCCCATGTGCCCATATGCCGCAGTATCAAGATAAATTGGGTTTCGCAACTTTAGCCTTTCTTCGATAGCAGCTGGGCGAAGGTCAAAGATGGCCTTGATTTTTTCAGCAATTTCTCCATCGTTAATTGTCACGTTTTTACGGCCGTAGGTATTAACAAAAACACCTACAGGTTGGGCTACTCCAATTGCATATGCAAGTTGAACTAAAATTTCATTGGCAACGCCAGCTGCCACCAAGTTTTTTGCAATATGACGTGAGGCATAAGCAGCCGAACGGTCAACTTTCGAAGGGTCTTTTCCTGAGAAAGCACCACCACCGTGGGCTCCACGCCCACCGTAAGTATCAACAATAATTTTTCTTCCTGTTAATCCGGTATCGCCGTGTGGCCCCCCAATTACAAACTTACCAGTTGGATTTACATGGTAGATAATATCATCGCCAAATAATGCCTGTATCCTTTCCGGAAGTTTTGCTTTTACCCGTGGAATAAGGATATTGATTACATCTTCCCTGATTTTAGCTAACATCGGATCGTCGGCATCAAACTCATCGTGTTGTGTAGAAACAACAATGGTCTGAATTTTTAGAGGCATATTATCATCAGCATATTCAATAGTAACCTGCGATTTTGAATCAGGGCGGAGGTAAGTCATTGATTCGCCTTCACGTCTGACATCCGCTAATTCCAACAAAATTTTGTGCGATAATTCTAATGAAAGAGGCATGTACTCATCGGTGTCTTTGCTTGCATAGCCAAACATCATTCCCTGGTCGCCGGCTCCCTGATCGTTTTTATCAGCCTTATCAACTCCACGGTTAATATCCGGGC
>JABMQB010000287.1 GCA_013203525.1 Mariniphaga sp. | reverse complement strand
TATTTATAAATTGAATTATTTTTTCAGATAAATCTTTCGGGTTTTTCGGCTCACATAAAAACCCAGTAACACCATCAACTACTGCATCTCGGCATCCAGGATGATTAGTCGTTATTACAGGTAATCCACAACTAGCGGCTTCAAGTAGAGACCGTGGGATACCCTCACCGTAGTATGATGGAAAAACAAGACAATCCATCGTTAGCAAAACACTGTGGACATCATCAGTTTGGCCCAAATAACGAATTAATCCATCTTTTACCCAATGATCTATATCAGATCTTATTATCGCAGAAGATCTAGGTGGTTCAAACATCCCCAGAACAAAAAATTGAACAAATGTGTAATTGAACCTGATAAATTTAATTGCCTCGATTAAATCAATTAGCCCTTTTTCTATTAGCAGTCTGCCCATAAATAAAAAATTTAAGTATACATCCTTATTTTTTGTATTAGGAACAAATTTTAATGTATCAACTCCACTACCTGGAAGTAAAGAATATTTGTTATGTTTAAGAAGTTTGTGATGAATAAAATAATTCATATCGTTTGTATTTTGAAAGAATACAACATTTTTTCTTTGAAGAGTTAGCTTATATATCACACGTACTAGAAATTGGAATATTTTCATTTTAGACGATATCACTCCCATACCAGAAATATTATTAATAATCTTTAATTGTGAAAATAATCCTACAATATTACAATAAATATTCCCCTTGGGCGTATAAGTAAAAATGAAATTGGGTTTTATCAAAACGATTAATTTGTGCAAACACAATATTGAATAAATTTCGGATATCGGGTTAACACTGGCTCTACTAATTTTCCATGATTTAACCTCAAACCCTTCAGTTAAAAGTAAATTGGAATACTTGGTATCCCACGGAACTAAAACATTTATTGCATAACCTTTCTCCCTTAACATTTTCATTTTATTCAACCTGAAATTATATATATACCATGCAGAATTTGATATAATGGCAATTCGCATTTTAATTCACAATCAAAATCTGGCCCTTTTCAGACCTTTCAAGCTCCTTTTTTCATGGCAATCCTACGCAATAATTTTTCGATCTTTGGTGCATTTATTTGCATAGAATATTGAGTCTCTACAAGCTTCCGACCCTCCATACCCATTTGTATTCGTCTAGATGAATCAAAATATAATTGTTCAAAAGCGCTAGACCATTGTTCATGTGTTTCCGCTAAGAAACCGTTAACACCCTCTTGCACAATTTTTGTATTAATACCAACTGGTGAGGCTATGACGGGTTTACCACATGCCATATATTGAATAAGTTTATACCCACATTTTCCACGCTCAAACGGTTCATCTGGGAGAGGCATGATACCAATATCAAAATGTTGAATTTCCTCTACCTCCTTTTTTAGGGACCAAGGACGAGTTTCAATCGGGAGTGATGATACTTGTTCAGGATTTGCGCCTATCGCCAAAATTCGAATATTTTTTGAATGAGCTAAGTCTGAAAGAAGAGTCGTTAGAGGATATAAATAAGGTGCTGTTATTGGCGACCCTATCCATCCTATTGTAAATGGTCTCTCTGGATCAGTGATTGGAACAGTATATCGAGATATATCTACTACTGTAGGTATCAACTTAATAAATTTTGCGCCTGCTTGCTTCGCCCGCTCACTTATGTAGTCATTTCCAACTATTACTAAATCCGCTCGGCGCATGACAGCATCAATTTTTTTTCCCAGTAGGAAACGAACAGCTGAAAATCGACTCTGATCGTAACGATGAAAAATAGCATCGTCGTAATCAACGACTAAGGGAACCCTTTTATGAAACAATCCAAGCTCAATTAAGCTTGGTACCCACGGTATCATCTCCTTTTCAACCCAAACAAGGTCAAAATGTTTTGCCTGCAATATTAGATGCAGGCGCTTTACATATAACGTAAATATCCTGGCAAGTGAAACAGTACCAGCATATTTACTAACCAAATAATCGTCGTCAAAAAAAGATGTGACACAGATATTTATACCACATGACTCTAAAAATGGAAAATACTGATACGAACGTAATCGACTGCTTGCCCCAAGTTCAGAATATCTTGTTAATGCTAGTATCTTCATATTATTATTAAAGAATAACACCATTATGTCCACGATAATTTTTGATAATATCAAGATCTGAAATCGTGGTTTTTGATTTTTCACCCCAAAAATACGTACAGCTTGCGCCATCCAACGCTTGTGCATTGTTCTTTATAATTGAGGTGGACCCCATGGACTGGACACATTTTT
>JABMQB010000286.1 GCA_013203525.1 Mariniphaga sp. | reverse complement strand
TATTATTTTCGCGGGCATACTGGGCTGCCAGAATTTTCCCTTTCATTCCCCTGTGCCCAAATCCGGGTGCAACAATAATACCGTTACATTTCCCTAATAAATCATTTACATTGTCAGATTTAATATCTTCAGAGTGAACCCAATTTACATTTACCCGGCATGCATTCTCTGCACCAGCATGAATTAATGATTCGGCAATTGATTTATAGGCATCACGCAGCTCGACATATTTTCCAACCAAAGCAATTTCAGTAGTTGCTACCGGATTTTTATGCTTTTTCAGAAAATTATTCCATGCTGTCAATTCCGGTTTTTCCCGTTCTTCGAGGTTCAGTTTCTTTAAAACAATAGTATCAAGTTTTTCCTCTAACATTTTTAAAGGAACATCATAAATTGTTGGTACATTAATCGATTGTATAACAGCATCAATTTCGACATTACAAAAAAGAGCAACTTTTTCACGTACTTTTAAATCAATGTTATATTCTGTCCGTAAAACTAAAACATCAGGTTGCACTCCTGTTTCAAGTAATGCTTTTACTGAATGCTGTGTGGGTTTTGTTTTTAATTCACCGGTTGCCATTAAGTATGGAACAAGGGTTAAATGAATAACCAAAACCTTATTACCTAATTCCCATTTTAACTGCCTGACTGCCTCAATATATGGCAAAGATTCAATATCGCCAACGGTACCACCGATTTCAGTTAATACGATGTCGAAATTCCCTTTATTACCAAGGTATTTTATTCGTTTTTTAATTTCATCAGTAATGTGAGGGATAATCTGAACAGTTTTCCCCAAATAATCACCTCTACGTTCCTTGCTGATTACCGATTGGTATACCCGTCCTGTTGTTACATTGTTAGCCTGTGAAGTTGGAGTATTCAGAAAACGTTCGTAATGCCCAAGGTCAAGGTCGGTTTCTGCACCATCTTCAGTAACAAAACACTCACCATGTTCATACGGATTTAAAGTTCCCGGGTCAACATTTATATAAGGGTCGAGTTTTTGAATTGTTACTGAATAGCCCCTTGCCTGTAATAACTTAGCCAATGAAGAGGCCAGAATCCCTTTACCTAAAGAGGAGGTTACACCTCCTGTTACAAATATGTATCGTGTATCAAGCAAAATATTTTGGTTTAATATTTAAAAAGCAGCAAAAATACATAATAAATTTGATGTGGAAAATTCCATTCAATTATTTAATCTGTAATTATAAACAAGCTTCTGTTACAAAAAAAAAGCCGGCGTTTTAATATATAGCCGGCAAGGTTTCTTTAATCATTGTCGTATTCATTGATGATTCTGATTTTCTTTTTCAAGAGTTTTATCTTTTCCCTTGTTCTTTCTATTTTACTATTTACGTCAGCAATTAATGCTTCTGCATTTTTCGACTTAGTAAAAAAACCAATATTATTATCTAATAATATCAGGTCGGTTTCCATTTGTTTTAATTGCGCCATATATTTATCTCTTTCAAGCCGCATTTTGTTTTTCCCGCGCATTGTTTCTGTGAGATTCGAAACTTTATTTTTAAACTTCAGAATATCGCGTTTTGAATCATCTAATTTAAGATCATCAAAATGTTTATTGATAGCCGCCCTGAATTTATTTAAAACTATTTCCTTTTGTTTTATTGGTATATGCCCGATCTCAGTCCAGCGGCGCTGAAATTCTTTCAGTTGCTTCAAATCCTCATCAACATCTTTTGTTACAACATAGCTTGCAACCTCTTTAATCAATTCCTCTTTTAATTTTAGGTTTTCCCCTTGTTCTCCATCGATATTAGAAAAATGTTTGGATTTCATATTGAAGAAATAATCACAGGCATCTCTAAAACGTTTCCAAACCTGGTCGGAATGTTTACGCGGGATAGGCCCTATTTCCTTCCATTTACGTTGAATACTAATAAAATCCTGAGTTGTTTTTTTCCAATCGGTGCTGTCCTTCAACGATTCGGCCTGAACACACATATCAATTTTCATTTGCAGGTTATTCTGTTGCAATTCCTTATTTTTTGCATAAAACTCTCTTCTATTGTCAAAAAAATTATCAGCAGCAATTCTAAACCTCTCATAAATTCTATTATTATCTCGTTTGGGTGCAAATCCTATTGTCCTCCAAACTTTTTGTAATTCGATTAATTCCTTTGATTTAATATCCCATTCGCGATGGGTTTTTATGTCAGCCTCTGCAATTTCTTCAGCTTTTTCACACAATATAGATTTTGCATCGAGATTATTCTTTTGTTCCGATTTCCTCGACTCAAAATATTCCTGATGTTTTTTATTTATTTTTGATGTAGCACTTTTGAAACGTTCCCAAATTTCATCTTTTTTATCACGTGGGACAGGTCCTATTTCCCTCCAGCGCTCATGCAATTTCTGAAGTGCATTAAAAGCTCTAATTATCGATGATTCAAGTAATAATTCCTCTGCCCTTTCGCAAAGTTTTAATTTTAATTCCAGATTTTTCTTTAAATCAAGATCACGAAGCTCTTTGTTTATTTTAATGTAGTTATAAAAATTTTCAACATGAAAATGGTAGGTATCCCAAAGGTCTTTCATTTTCGACTGAGGTACAAGTCCTGTTTCCCTCCATGTTGCTTGAAGATCCCTAAATTCATGAAAAGTTTTATTTATCGATTCTTCTCTGTTTATCAGATTTTTAATTTCTTCAATTATCTGGTATTTTAACTTAAGATTTTCTTCTTTAACAGATTCCTGCTTTTTATTATAATCAATTCGTAAAAATCGATATCGTTTTAATAAATCCTTGATGTCTTTTTCATACGGATTTTCTTCTTCTACATAATCTTCTTCATCTCCACCTTCATCAACGAATTTGATTTTAGCATCTTCTTTCTCTTTAACCAGCAGTTTATAGAACTGTGACTTTATTGCCTCTACTTCCCTTTTAATATCCTCACCATCATTTTCATCAATCAGGCTGCGAAGAGCATTAATTAGTTCAATTTGAGATAATAGTGTGTAATCAATCTCCTTCACTTCAGCAACCTTATCCATTGTTTTTGTTTCCGCGTTTTCAACAGCCTCAGGTTCCAAATTAGCTTCTTTTTTTTCTGCTTGATTGGTTGTTTCTTCAGCAGGAGTTATTTCCTTTATTTCATCTTCAGATTCAACTTTCTCCAATGTTTCTTCCGTTTGTTTTATTTCAACGGGAGCTTCTTCTTTTTCTAATTGAATGATTGTTTCTTCAGCAGGAGTTGTTTCCTTTATTTCATCTTCAGATTCAACTTTCTCCAATGTTTCTTCTGTTTGTTTGATTTCAACGGGAGCTTCTTCTATAGTAATATCATCTTTTTCAACTTTTGGAAGTTCTTCTTTTTCAATTGTTTCTTCCTTTTTAACCGCAGTAACAGGCTTTTCAACAACTTCTTCTTTTTCCTTGGATTTTGTAGTTTCCTTTTTGATTTCTTTTTCAGCTTTAACTTCAGGTACTTCTTCCTGAACTTCATCCTCAGTTTTTGCTTTTTTGGAGCTTGTCGTTTTTTTCACCTTCTCCTCAACAGGTTTTTCAATTTTAGCTTCCTTAGCTACTATTGTCTTTTTCTTTTTCGCAGCAACCTTTGGTTCTTCTTCAACTTCTTTTTCAGGTTTATCCTTTTCTTGTTTAATTTTTTCTGCAGGTTTCTTTTTAGTAGCCTTTCCTGGTGGTTTCGCAGTTTTTTTTGTTATTGACTTATCAGGTGTTTTAACACTTTTTTCCTGATCTTCCTTTTTCTCAATTTCAGTTTTTTTAGCTCCTTGGCTTTTAGCATCAACAGCATCATCTCGCTGTTCAGGTTCAGAAGGTACATTACGCTTTAACTCTTCCGAGTTTTTTAGATCTTTCGGGTCCATCACAAAATTTAGTTTTACTGTTTAAACAGTAGTTATAACTCGCTTTAGGCTACGAAAATAGGCAATTACACACGAATACTCAAGGTTTTTAAAAAAAAATACTTCTTAAATACATTTCTTAATGTTTACATTTTTAGACAAAAATTTAACCTGGAGAAAATATAGTTAACAATAAAAAGAGATTATTAATTACAACAATCCTTCTTTAACTTTTCATTTTTGAATCCGATTTTTGATGATTGTAATGTGATGGTTCTATTTTCTTTCCATAGATAAAATTATCTAAATTCAATGCTAACCACCTGTTTATGGGGTTTATTTGAATAAATTTCCTTACCAAACTATGAAGAAAATTATCGGGATGGGAATATGGGCATACACTCATACACTTTCCGCAATCGGTACCCACAGTGCACCAATATGTAAAACACAATTCGCTATTAATTTTCCACTGTTCAGCACCATTTATTTTTTTCTTTTCATTAAAAGAAATTGCCTGAACGGGACATGATGATGCGCATTTTTTACAAATTCGGCAAAATTCAATCATACTTCCATCCATTTTTACTGGAGAAATATTTAACGATGCATTGGTTGTCACTACTCCAATCCGAACTCTTGGCCCTAATTCAGGAGTCATTAATAGCCCCATTCTCCCAATAATACCCAATCCTGCATCCTGTGCAACAAGCGGACATATAACCCTATAATTGGCATCAATATGAGCACGTGCCTCAAACCCCAAATTTCGAACAAATTCTGCCACCTTGATTGCAATTTTTCCAGCGTTAAGGTATTGATTTGCTGATTCAAGGACTGCTGGTCCGTATGGCGCCTGGCTTAATGAATCCTTATCCATTTCAACCGTAAATGCAATTGCATAATTATGATTGAGAGAAACTTCTTCGCCATATTGCCCTCCCCTTCCAACATGGGAATAAAGATGATAAGATTCCAGCTTTGTTATTCCACAGGAAACTGCGCCTGATTTTTTTGCCAGATTCATAATAAATTCTGATAATTCACCATCATTTAATTGTCGGGCATATTTTTTATGAGCTGGCAAATCCACCAAAGGTTGCAGGCTTTCAACTGCTGCAAATGCAGCATCGGCAGCTGAAAATAATTCTGCATCGTAAAATTTTGTACCTGACTGAAGTATGCCTGGTTTCGATCGAAATAAATCGTCTTTTTCTTTAAATTCAGGTTTACGCTTGTAATATTCATTATACCGGGCACTTCCCTTTACAAGCAAATTTCGGGAAAAAATAATATCCCTTTCATCAAATCTGGTTTTTGAATATTCAGGAATGAATTTGGGATTTTTAAATGGTATCAAAAATATAATTAAAAGCAGTAATAATAATAAACAACCAATCAAACAAATATGGAAAGAGATCGAATTTTGAAAAACCAGAACCACTAAAATAATCTCAGGAATTAAAATAAAAAAGCCTTTATAAGCAGCTTTTTTTTCATTTTCATTAAATGAAACAATAATGAAGTAAAAGGTTAAAATAAGTGGGATTATCCAAAATCCTTTAAAAAAACCTATGATTAATTCTTCCATTTTAAAACACTTGCATAAACAAAAAACTGCCATAAGGGCAATTTCTCTTATATCCCGGAAACAATTGATTCCACTTCTTCAGGATTGATAGGTATACGTTTCCCAATTATTTCAGCACCCGCATTTGTAACCAATATATCATCTTCAAGCCTGATCCCTCCAAACCCCTTGTATTCATTTACTTTGTCAAAATTGATAAAATCATTATTGATTTTATCAGCTCTCCATTTATCAATTAAAGCAGGAATAAAATACAAACCGGGTTCATTAGTAATTACAAATCCAGGTTCAAGTTTTCTTCCAAGGCGAAGATATGCGGTTCCAAACTGGTCAACTGGGCGAATTTTATCGTCGTAACCAACATAAATTTGTCCCAAATCTTCCATATCATGAACATCAAGCCCCATCATGTGTCCCAAACCATGTGGAAAAAATAATGCATGAGCCCCGTTTTTAACGGCTTCCTTTGGATCACCCTTCATCAATCCAAGTTCTGTAAGTCCTGTTGCAATAACCTCACTAGCTGCAAGGTGAATCGACAAATATGTTACTCCTGGTTTTGTAAGTTCAGTTGCTTTATTATTCGCAGCAAGCACTATTTCATAAATTTCTTTTTGTTTTTGAGAAAACCTACCTCCAACCGGAATTGTACGGGTAAAATCAGAAGCATAATGCATTCCTGATTCACCGCCGGCATCAACAACCAATAGCCTGCCTTCTTTTAAAATCTGAGAATGATCGTGATTATGAAGAGTTTCACCATTTTGAGAAAGTATTATAGGGAATGCTACCATACCGCCTCCGGTATTTGCAATGCCTTCAATTGTTCCTGCAATTCTTTGCTCGGCAACTCCAGGTTGAGCCATCTTCATAGCTTTTACATGCATTTCATAACCAACGGCGCATGCTTTCCTGATTTCATCTATCTCACCCGCATCTTTTATTGAGCGAAGTTGGATAATCCCTTTAATTAAATCAAGCGAAGTATATTCATTAATTCGCAAGGCCGACACTCCTGTTAATTCTTCAAGCAATAATTTATTCTCACCCCTGTAGGCAGGAAGGAAATGAATTTTACGCCCTTGTTTAATAGTATCTTTAATAAAATCGAATAGCTTCTTAAATGGAGCTGTATTTTCAATTCCAACATTTACAGCTTTTTCTTTTAGAGGAATTTGAGGTCCCATCCAAATTATATCTTCAATATCTACATCATTGCCAAAAAGATAATCCTTTCCACTATCAAAATCAATTACTCCAGCTAATCCCGGAAAATCGAGGCCAAAGAAATAAAGAAAATTGCTGTCCTGCCTGAAATGGAAGGTATTATCAGGATAATTCATTGGAGAGTCAACATTTCCCAGTATTAAAGCAACTCCATTATTCAAACTTTTTCTTAGAATTTCCCTCCGATTACTATATACACTTTTATTAAACATAAACTGTAGATTTTTAAAACTTCATTTTAATACGATATAATTACAAATATATCAAATTAGGATATTATCAATTAGAATAACAAAGATTTTAATCAGGTATTAAGCATTAGCATTCCGAATAATAACTGACAAATTTTTCACAACTATTTTATTAATTATAATATAGAAATACAGAACTTAAATCGGTAAATCCCGTACAAAAAAGAAAAACTAAACAAGATGAAAAATTTGTTGTCGAATTACCTGGACAAACGTCTGGATACCCCACCCACCCCATTTGTTGACTTTCAAAAATCGGGTCCTGTAATTACAATTTCGCGTGAAGTAGGTTGCAATGGATTAAAGTTGGCACACAAAATTTCCGAGACTTTAAACAAACAAAGCAACAGCCAAAAATGGAAAGTTTTAAGTAAAGAAATTTTTCATAAAAGCGCAAAGGAGTTAAACCTTGATTATAGCAGGATAACTAAAATATTCAAAAATACCGACAGGTATACTTTTGAAGATATCCTTTATGCTTTTAACAATAAAAACTACAAAAGCGAACGAAAGATTGTAAAAACTGTGGTCGATGTTATTCATTCATTTGCAATTGACGGATACTGCATAATTGTTGGACGTGCTGGGCACATAATAGCTAAGGATATTATTAATTCGTTACACTTAAGATTAATAGCACCACGCAGTTTCCGGATCAAAACAATTATGCATAATAATTCATTGAACCGAATCCAGGCAATTGAATTTATAAAAAAGGTGGAAAACGAGAGGATAGCGTTTAGAAAAGCACTAGGAGAGGAAGTACTTCGCGAGGAAGATTTTGATATTATTTTAAACCGTGGATCATTTAATAAAGATGAAATTGTTGAAATCATCCAAAAAATTATTCAAGAGAAAAAAATGTTGGTTCACGAAAAAGAAAAGATTTTTCTGTTCTAAAATAATAATTGTGAAGGAGGAGTAGTATCATTGATTTTATATCCTGTCCAATTTATCAGGTTTTTTGATTTTTCGAAACAATTTATACTACCATATAAAAAATCCGTATCACGCCCTGGTTTATCAAAGCACATCATTGGGTGCATTATTTGAATTGTATTCTTTAATACAAGATTAGCTGCTGATTCTTTTGCATGGTTTCCCCACAAAAACCAAATTATTTCAGAATTATAAGAATTAATAAACTCAAATAATTTAAAAGAAAACTCTTCCCATATATGTTTATGGCTTCCCGGGATTCCTGTCTGGCATGTAAAATACGTATTCAATAATAAAACACCCTGATCTTCCCAACTAGAAAAAAGCTTGCCTGGAGGCAACATCGGAAACTCATTATCAAATTTTGTTTTAAGTTGGTTGTATTTAATTACTTCTCCGGAGTAGGCTTTGTAAATTGCACGCAATATATTTTTAAGCGAAATATTGTTAAATGGTTCTGACCATGACTTAAGGCTTCCAACTTCAAAAGCCCGCCCTGTAGCAACTCCAGGCTGTGGGTAAGGATCTTGCCCGATTATCACAATTTTTATGTTTGATAAGGGAACTGATAAAAAACGCAAAACATTTTTGGAATCAGGAGTAAAATCTGATTTGATAATTTCATTTTCTATTTCTACAATTTTTCCTTTAATATTTTCTGATAGAAAACTATTCCAGTCGGGATGAATATTAATATTTTGAAGAAACTTGATATTCATAATTCAAATTAAATAAAAATCTCCGAAGACTACATTTTACAATTTTCGGAGATTCACAATATACGAATTCAAATTATCCGGTTATCTTTTCAGGCAATCCTTTTATCTGAACCGATTTTTTTCCATCTGGTTTTAATTCAAACATATCAGAGGAAGTCAACCCACATTCTTTAATCATTTGCAAACAATACTCTAACTCACCAAGCTCATTTCCTGTATTATTTGTACCAAATGTAAATTTCACACCTGCTTCTTTTGCCATAATAATCATATCGGCTTTGGGGAGTTTATAACGTGAATTTATTTCTAAGGCAATATTATTTTCTGCCAATACTTTAATCACCCTTTGTTTTCGTTCAAGCGTCCATAACTCATCGTATTCGGGTTCAATAATCGCAGGAAGAACAGTAGGATTAACATAAATATCAACGGGTTCCTGTGAAAAGATAGCTTCGATTTTACCTACCAACATATCCATAAATTCTTCTTTATCATCAACCCAAACTTCGTCGGGCATCCAAATCCGGTTCCGCCTTCCCTGATCATCGGTAAAAGTCATGGCATCAGTAAATACATAATCAAATTTAGCAACAGCTTCCGGCGAGAACAATGTAACCCACTCACGCCCTTCGGCCTGCATTCCTTTAATTACCGGAGTTCCTTTAATCGAATTCATATATTCATACAATGATTCATCATCGGTAACCGGAAACATTAATCCACAATTAGGTGCAACACCATAATTAATCCCAAGGCGTTGAGAATTTTCCACCACTTCCTCAATGGTTAATCCGCCTTTCAGATGAACATGATGATCGACTACCGGAAAACCGGAAAGCATAAGTTTAGTAATATTGTCATCGAAGGTTTTATCAACAAGCATTTCCTTTTTTTCTCCCTCTGGAAGTTCCTTTATTTTTAAATTCTTATAATAAACAGTACTTCCGGGATCATGGGCCTGAAGAGCAATAGTACCTTCACTGAGCGACAAATTCTCCCTTCCATCCGGGCGCCACATGTTTTCAGATTCAATGTAATCGGCAACTTTTACATCGTTAACAAAAACCTGAACATTATTTTCAACCACTTTAATGCGCATTTTGAACCAAACATCGTCGCCAACAATCGGGTAATAAATATTTCGAATTCCATAAATACTTCCTGTTTTTTTAAGTTCACGATAATTCCCCTCACCTATATGTGTATTGTTAACTTGTATTTCGTACCCTTGCTCAGGCCATCCTTCCTCCTGAAATTTAGTATGGATAAAAATTCCGGAGTTGGCAAATTCACGGGTCATAACTTCTGTTTCAAATTCAAAGTTTTTAAATGATTTTCCCTCCAGAAAAAGATGTGCTCTTTCTCCGTTGCACTTTATGCTTCCGTTTTCAACAGTAAAGCTACCCTGGTTTTCAGAAATCGTCCACCCATCGAGAGATTCTCCATCGAAAAGAGAAATCCATTTATCAGAGTTAAATGAGCATGAAAACAGAAAAGCCAAACTTAGAAATAACAAAATATTTTTCATAGCTGGTATAAATTAGATTGATTGATTAATTAACCTTAAAGCTAATAAAATTATTGATTTTCCCGGAATTTACGCTGTGGATTATCGGCTTTAAAACTCATCAGGAAAAGAATTGCTGAAATTGCCATTACCGCAAAAATACCGAATTGATAGCTACCTAATTTTGAAAATGAAAAACTAAAAATAATGGGCCCCAAAGCACTTGCAAATACAATAATTGCCATAACAAGCCCGCTTATTTTCCCCAAATGGTCGCGCCCAAAAAAACGTGGCCAGGTTACAGCCATTAATACGCTGTATAATCCACTGCTGATACCGTTTCCAATTATAAATCCATAATAAAAAATACCATCATCTAAATTGCCAAGGCTAAACAAACCAACGATCTGACCAAAAGTTATTATATATAACAAATTCTTAAGTTTAATTTTATCGCTTATCCACCCTCCAAAAAATGATAACAAAACTGAAATAAACGACATTGGCACAAATACTCCCAATGCCATTTCTTTGGTTAACCCGGCGCTTTCAAAAATAGAAGTCAAGTGAAAAGTAAATCCGGTTATATACAATGCATAAACTGCCAGTGGTAGTGAAAACAACCAAAAAGAATAAGTGAGGCGGGCTTCTTTTAATGTAAACTGCCTAAAGGGTTTAATAATAACATCTTTATCAACATTGCCTGATTTTTCACCGTCGGGTACTAATCCCAAATCCTCAGGATTATCTCTAAAAAATATAAAAACGAAAATGGTAAAAAGAATAGCAATACATCCGGCCATTATCAGATATCCTCCCCTCCATGTAAATTCTTCGATAAACAAATTAAATGTGAGGGGTGCCACTGAAAAACCAAAAGAAATAAAAACAGCAGAAATTCCATTTACCAACCCCCGGCGTTTAATAAACCATTTCATTATCATGTTACGTGAAACCATGGTTAGTACGCCCTGCCCGGCAAAACGTAACATAAAAAACAAAAATATAAAAGTGGCTATTGCAATACTGGTATAAATACCTGATTGAAGTGAACCACCTAAGAATCCAATAATATGGTCAACCTGGCTGAATAACAAAAGAACAAAACCCAGCCAAATTGATACAACAACACCAACAATACGGGCACCGTATTTATCATACATTTTACCTGCCCAGGTTAATGCAAATGAACTGGCAATTGTTCCAGCCATATAAGCAAAGCTTAAATTATCCCTGCTTATCCCAATGGCCTCAATTAAGTAATCAGTAAAAACCGAAACTCCCATAGTTTGGCCCGGAGCACTAACCAATACTCCAATAGTCCCGGCAAAAAGAATTACCCAACCATAAAAGAATGGAAGTTTTGAAGGTTGAAAGGGAAAATTATTCCAGCGTAGTTTTAAATTCATATTCAGGGGCAAAGCTACAAAGGTCTTTTTGAGAAACAGATAATTAACTGATAAAACCTTTGAAATTAATGCAATAATAAAACCCTGGATGTAAAAAACATATCCGGGGCTCTAATAAATCAGTATTACTAATTAATGATCGTCATTGTGATCATGGTCGTGGCTGTGGCCTTCTGTTTCTTTTGCGGCCACTATTTTTTTATACTCTTCGGTTGAAATTTTTTCAGCTGTGTAACCTTTTTTTTCAATGGCTTTAGCCAGCTTTTCATCACTATTTTTACCATCCTTGTATTCAATCATCACTGTATTTGAAGTAAAGTCAACTTTCAAATCTTTAACACCTTTTTCAAATTTTAAATACTCGGTAAGAGTTTTTTGACAATTTTCACAATCCATACTGCTTTTAAAACAAACCGTTTTAGTTTCAGCTTTTTGCGCAAATGTTTGGTTAGTCATTACTCCCATAACTAAAACCAGTGTAATTAAAATCACTTTTTTCATCCTATTAATTTTTTGTTATTCGTAATTCAATTTAAATCGTAATCCTACATAAATTCTCCGCCCCAGTACAGGCCCCCAGACATTGGTTGCATCGAACTGCGATCCAAATGGATCACTCGCTCCGGCAATGGGATTTTGTTGTTTAAAATTTGTAAAGTTCTCAGATCCAACATAAATATTCCAATACCTGAAATATTTGGTAATTTGAGCATTCATTACGGTATAGGGTGAAAACTCAAAATAATCGCTTGATATATCAGCTAAATTCATCCAATCTTCATAAACCCGTGGAATCCGACCGCCTCCGTTAAACTGGATAGTATAATCAAACATCCATTTTTTCAAATGAGTTGAATAATTGAAGTTAATTAAACCCTTGTACCGGCTTGCCAGTGGCTTCTCAAGAAGTTTCCCCCCGATAGTCTGTTTTACATCGTTTACCCGGTAAGCCAGCAAAACATCAAGCCTTTCGATTGGCTCATAGCGTAAATCGAATTGCAGGCTGTTTGCATACGACTTCCCATCGAGTGCCGATAGAATTATATTATCAGCAGAGCTTTCCCTGTCGACAACAAGTTGTTCCTGAAAATCAGTACGGAAATACCCGGCATTAATTTGTAAATCCTTACCCCATAATTCATAATTCTGTATAAAACTTATTCCGTAGTTCCATGCTACTTCCTGAAAAACATCGTTTTCCCACATAATGGGGCGAGCACTTGCCAACAAAAAATTATTTTCGGACAAAACATTGGATGTACGATAACCTTTTCCCGCGCTCATCCGGATTGTATAATTATTGGTAATCGAATATTTGAAATGCATACGTGGAGTTACAAATGTGCCAAACAGGTTATGAAAATCAGTACGTATACCTGCCATCAATATAAATTTATCGCTTGGTTTAAATGTATATTCAGCAAAAATTCCAGGAACTACTTCCTCCCGATTTATTAATTGATTATAAAGCTCTTCGTTAAATTTATCGTAGACGAATGAGGCTCCCGCATTTAATGTATGGTAACCAAACAGGTCAAGGCTACGGGTGTAAACCAGATTTCCATAGAAGCGGGTTTCATCGGCATCATAACGGTTCATACCATAAAATGAATTTGTTGTATGCCTTGCCATATTTGAAAGGAAAGCAATTGCTGCACGCCCGGAAGGGAAAGCATAACCGGTTTTAAAAAATCCTTCGTAACGGTTTGTTTTGATGTTTATCCCGTAAGGACCAGAAAGGGATGGTTCCATTCCAAAGCTTACATTGTTCTGTCCTCCCAACCTGTCTTCCAGTAAAATACTTACTCCTGCCTGAGCCATATAACCTTTCTGGTTAATAAACTTCCACCGGTTAAAAATATTAATTTGTTTTGACAAAGGATGATCTAAAAAACCATCGTTGTTATGGTCGTTTATTTTTGAAAGGTTTTCGGCATGGACAAAAAGCCCGGTTGTCAGGTTATCATTCAATTTAAACGATTTATTCCCGTTAAATTCAGTTTTTCCGTCTGCATTTTGGAAAACATTCAGAAATAAATTTTCAATGGCATCCGGTTTTTTATATTCCACATTTATCTGCCCGGCAATCGACTCATAACCGTTTAACACAGAAGCCGCCCCCTTTGAAACCTGAATTGATTCCATCCATGGGCCCGGCACATAGTTTAACCCAAAAGTTGTTGCAAGCCCACGAAGGTTTGGCATATTTTCAACCTGTAATAAAGAATAGGTACCTTCTAATCCTAAAAGGCGAATTTGTTTGGCCCCGGTAACTGCATCGCTGTAACTCACATCAACCGAGGGATTGGTTTCAAAACTCTCGGCAAGGTTGCAGCATGCTGCTTTTAAAAGCTCAGCTCCTCCAATATTTTCGGTTTGAATTGGATTAAGGACTGAAAGGTAGGTCCCCCTGTCTTTTTGAATTACCGTTACCTCACCTAATTCAAGATTTGGTTTTAATTCAACTCTTAAAGGTTTTGTATCATGGATATGTACAACGTGTGTATGATACCCTACAAAACTAAAAACAAGCATATGGGCACCATTTGGTTTTTTAATTTGGAATGAACCATTGGCGTTGGATGCAATGCCGATTTGTGTCCCTTCCCAATAAATATTTACACCCGGAAGGGGCGAATTTCCATCTTCATCCACACTGTAAACAATCCCTTTTATTACCTGCGATTGAGATACAATAGAAATAATCAGGAATAATATTATTATAATTTTTTTCATCACTTAATTCTTAATTAATTAACACAATAGTTAATTCAGGCAAAGTATATTGCTTTTAAAAATTTAAGCGATTTCGGGGAGTTTAAGCTGACAAATTAAATTTAAATAATCGTTTTGATTGATAAATTTAGGAGGTGGTTCAATATATGCAAGCAATGTATTTTTATTCCAATAAAATTCAGCAAGCCTTTCTTTGTCAACATTCCATTTTACAATTTCAATTCTATCATTTGAAAAGATAAAAGAACGAATTTCATGAATTACATTTTCCTTTAATTTTACAAATCTAACATCTAGAGTATTACATCGTCCAATATTTTCTTGTGAGTTAACTTGCTCAGAATAAGATGAACAGCATGATTCTTCTTTCAAATCGGATCCCTTACACAAATCGTTAGAATAAGAACAGGTTTCAGAAACAGCAACAACACTGGTTGTACTATTTCCTGTACAACTACAATATGAATTGTAAAGAATAAATCCTGTAGTTGATACCAGGAAAGACACAAGCAATATTATCCCAATTATTTGCTTCAACCAATTCTTCATACATCAAAAATAACAGACAAAATGGTGAATAGTTGTTAATAATAAGTTAAACTAAATAAAAAAGGGTTTACAAAAATGCAAACCCTTTATTATTTATTAATGTTTATGCCCCGCATGAGGATCTGCAACTTCTGCAGTTCTATCATACTTACAACAACCCGGAAGTGCATTGTATACTTCTTCAGTTGATTTGTGGTTAGGCGTGTCATGGCCAACTTTTGCCACAGCCATTTCAATTTTGTTGACATTTGTTTTCGAATCGTCAAAAACAACGGCTAACTTTTTTGAATCAACATCCCAATCGGCTTTAGAAACACCTTCTACTGCCAAAGCAGTTTTTTCAATACGTTTTTCACACATTCCACAATTCCCTTTTACTTCAATTTTCTCAGTTTTATTTCCTGCAAAAACCGCTACTGCCCCAAACATAAAAAGGGCTACTAAACTTAATACTTTTGTTCTCATCTTTTTTAATTTTTAATGGATAAACTTATTATTTTCTATATAAACAACATTCAGGTAAATTATTATAAACATCATCGGGTGCCTTAAATTTTTCTGTATCGTGGCCAACTTTAGCAATTGCTTTTTGAACTTCTTCTGAATTCGTTTTCGAATCATCAAAATTTAAATGCACCATTTGAGATTCAGAATCCCAATTAGCTGATTCAACACCTGAAACTGAAAGTGCAGCTGTTTCAATCCTGTCTTTACACATTTCGCAAAGTCCGCCAACTTTAAGCATGGTATGCTCTGTACCAGATTTAGCGGGAGTCTCAGTCATTGATGTATTACCATGGTTATGCCCGGTAGAAACCATTCCACCTTCCGGATTCATCATACTTTGTAATCCTTGTAATTGTGCAGCAGCATCAATTTTAAATACACCATTTACAGCAATTTCTTCACCTTCATTTAATCCATCGGCAACTACATAAAAATTTCCAGCTTCAGGTCCCAAAACAATTTCACGGTATAGAAATGAAGGATTTTCCCTATCCTGAACTTTAACATAAACTACAGCTCTTTTACCTGTCCACAGCAAAGAAGTTTTTGGAATCAGAATTTCGTTTCCCGAACCTGCAATTTTTGATTCCAGGATTCCGCTTGTAAACATTTCAGGTTTTACTTCCTGTTTTGAATTATTTAGTTCAATCCGAACTTTTGCCACCCTGGTTTTTGAATCGATAAACGGATCGATAAATGAAACTTTTCCTGAAAATGATTTTCCCGGCAACGATTGAATTGAAAAATTAACTTCATCATTTACTTTAATCCATGGCAAGTCGCTTTCATAAGCATCAAATAAAACCCAAACCTTTGTCAGGTCGACTACTTTAAAAAGCGCGGTTCCTTCTTTTACATAATCGCCCAAAGCCACATGCCTCATAGTTACAGTTCCTGATATGGGCGATAAAATATCGAAATAAAGCAAAGGTTCTCCTAATTCTTCAATTGATTTAATTTGCTCATCATTTAAATCCCATAGCCGAAGTTTCCCTTTTGCCGCCATATATAGTGCCGGACGTGTTTCTCTGAAAGCAACAGCTTCCAACAATTCGCGCTGGGCAGTTACCAATTCAGGTGAGTAAATGGTTGCCAGTTTTTCTCCCTTTCGAACATTCTGCCCAGTATAGTTTACAAACAGTTCTTCAATTCGTCCACCAAAACGTGCTGTTAATTCTGAAATCCTTCGTTCATCCTCCTGAATTTTGCCCTGCAAATAAATCGACTTTTGTGGTGTCCCGGTTCCAACAATCATTGTTTGAATGGAAGCTAGTTTCGCTGCCGATTCGGTCATGGTTATTTCGTTCGGATCCACATCATCTCCTGTAGATAACATGGATGTAAGTGGAATTAAATCCATGGCACAAATAGGGCATTGTCCCGGTTCATCCTGCTTTATTTGTGGATGCATCGAACATGTCCAGGTAGTAGGATCTTCCGATTCATGGTTATGGCCTTCGTGGCCTTCCATCTCTTGTGTTTCATGAGTAGTTTCCCCTCCAGAATGGAAAAATATCCAACCTAAAAAAATACCCACAATTAAAACTCCAATAATCAGTTTGAAGTTTTCTTTAATATTTTGAATTATATTTTTCATGATTCCTAATTTTTATTAATTGCCCATTAAATAGGTAATAAATGATATTGCAGCCTGTTTATCAGTCTTTGCCTTTTCCAGTTCAAGTGCATATTTCAAAAGCAGGCGTTCCATACGAAGCAACTCCTCGAAATTTTTGCTGCTGGTTGCATATTCAGTTTCCAGGATTTTAAGTGATTTATTTGCCAGATCGGTTTGATTTCTATACAAAAGAATTCGCCTTCCTGCATCGGTATAATCTCTGTAACTCATTTCAAACAACGATTCCAGACTATTACTTTTGTCTTCCTTTTCAAACTGTTTTGCCTTTTCCATATAGGCTACTTCTTTTACCATAGCTTCATATTTTTTTCTAAAAAGAGGAATTGACACCCCAATTTTTGGAAATACAAAGGCATCGGTTCCGGCAAGATTACTTTCTCCCTTTCCAATGTTTATATAATCAAATCCAACCGAGAAATCAGGTTTACTATTTAATTCAGCTACTTTCATTTTTAACCCGGCCAACTCTCGTTCAAGTTCAAGTTTTAATAACTGGTGATTTTGAGCTAGAACGCTGTCAAGTAAAGCTGATTTATCCAACTTAAATCCTGTTTCCCATAATTCATCCGTAATTTCTACAGAACTTTGTGCAGAAACATTCAATAAATTATTAAACAGAATAAGCTGTGCGTAAAAATTATCATTTAACAATGCCAGTTGATTTTTCAACTCACCCATCTCCAATTCAATCCGGAATTCGTCGACTACCGAAACTTTACCTGCTTCAACTTTTATTAAAGCCATTCGTTGAAATGAATTTAATATGTCCAGATTTTCAGAAGTTATACCAATCGCTTTTTTAGTAAAATACAAATTGAACCAGGTGCTACGCACATCGTTAAACAGCTTTGCTTTTGCTTCCAGGAACAATTCAAATTTTGCCTTTGCTGCCTGAACTGCCACATCCTCCCTGGCCTTTAGAACACCAAACCATGGAAACATCTGTGAAGCTGAAAGTTTAAACTGTTGAGGTCCCATCCGTGTTTCAACGGGCTGAATAAAAAAACCAAATGCAACTTGTGGATCGGGCAATGCTTTAACCTGGGGTGCTTTTTCAAGAGCCGACAGATAATCGTTAAACCTTGCTTTTAGTCCCGGATTATTTTCAGCCGCAGTAACAAGGTATTTATCCAAAGGCTCCTGTGCTGAAGACAAAAATGCCGCAGCAACAAGTATTAGTACGAGTATATATTTATTCGTTCTCATTGTTACTGAGTTTTAAGTTTTAATTCTTTTTTCACAACCTTTTCCTGCCACATACTATACAAAACAGGTACAACAAACATGGTTAAAACTTCGATGGTCATTCCACCAAACAAGGGTATTGCCATTGGAACCATTATATCAGAGCCTTTCCCGGTTGAAGTAAGGACAGGTAAAAGAGCTATTATTGTTGTTGCAGTAGTCATCATAGCCGGGCGTACTCTTTTGGAGCCTGCCTCTAAAACCAACGCCCGAACATCGGCCTTGCTTTTTAACTTTGTTTTTTTCTGAAGTTGCCGTAGGTAGGTGCTTATTAAAACACCATCGTCGGTTGCCACGCCAAACAAAGCAATAAAACCAACCCAAACTGCCACACTTATATTTATAGGGCTTACCTGAAATAGCGTCCGCATATTCATTCCGGCAATATCAAAATTCAGGAACCAGGGTTGCCCGTATAACCAAATCATAATAAAACCACCTGATAAAGCCACAATAATTCCGGTAAAAATCAGCGATGTTGAAGTCACCGATTTAAATTGGAAATAAAGAATTAAAAAGATGATAAGAAGAGAAAGTGGTATCAACATTGACAATCGTTTGGTTGCCCTAATTTGATTTTCGTAATTTCCTGTAAACCGATAATTTATACCTGCAGGAATTTGAAACTCTCCATTCTCCATTTTTTCGTTCAGGTAATCCTGTGCATTTTCAACTACATCAACTTCGGCAAATCCATCCTTTTTATCAAATATGACATACCCAACTAAAAAGGTGTTTTCGCTTTTAATCATTTGCGGACCACGAGTGTAGGTCATTTCAACCAACTCACCCAAAGGAATCTGGCTTCCTGCCGGTGTTGGAATAAGTATTTTTTTCAAGTCTTCAGGATTATCCCTGAACTCTCTGGCATAACGCACCCTGATCGGAAACCGTTCTCTTCCTTCAACTGTATTACCCAATTGCATTCCACCTATGGCACTGCTAATAACCATTTGTAAATTCTGAATCGATAATCCGTATCGTGCAATTGCATCGCGGTTAATATTTAATTCGAGGTAAGGTTTCCCAACAACACGGTCGGCAAAAACCGACATGGGTTCAACACCTTCCACATATTTCAAATGTCTCTCCAAATCGTATCCTACCTTTTCAATCGTTTCCAGGTCAGGCCCAAAAACTTTAATTCCCATTGGAGCACGCATCCCTGTTTGTAACATCACAAGCCGGGTTTGAATAGGTTGTAATTTAGGCGCTGAAGTTAATCCCGGGATTGTAGCCTGCGAAATAATTTCATCCCAGATATCATCCGGTGAATTAACTTCATCGCGCCATTGCCTGAAATATTTACCATTTTTATCCTCAATAAGATTTTCCTTTTCTATCAAACGAAAACCTTCTTCTTTTGGATTATAAGTAGAATTATCATTTAATATAAATGCCCCATCACGGTCAACTTTAAACCGCATCCGATGGCCATCTTCATTCAGAATGTATTCTGATTTATAATTGATAACATTTTCAAACATTGAAGTTGGTGCCGGATCGAGAGCGGAATTTACCCGCCCCCATTTTCCTACTACATTTTCAACTTCAGGAATAGAATTAACCTTCTTATCAAGAATTCGGATGACCTCAAGGTTTTCCTCTATACCGGAATGAGGCATGGTTGTGGGCATCAATAAAAATGATCCTTCATCCAGGGACGGCATAAACTCTTTTCCTAACCCGGGCATTGAATTAGTCCATGAAGCATATGTATTGGAATTTTTCACAAACTTTGGCATAAATCCAAAAATCTTGTCAAATCCTTGCCAAACAACAATTCCAAACAATACTACAACAATTGGGATACTCAGAAATAACCATTTATTATTTAAACACCATTTCAGAATTGCGGAATAATAATAAACAACCAATGAAAGTAAACCAAGTACAACACCAACTATTATTATTACAAAAACAAAATTCCCAATCAATGTATTTTGAGCTCCGAGTGGCAGCCATGCTTTCGTGAGGAAAAAAACGACAATTGCCAACATAATTAGCACGTTGACGAAATTGACATTTATCCATTTAATAGCTTTTATTTTTCTATCGAATAAACCAACTATTCCAAATACAGTTAATGCAAGTGCTATATAATTGCCCGAGATAATTGACAAAACAATTCCTCCAATTATTAAAGAAATGTTCCAAATGGTTTTAATTTTCTTTTTATCAAAACGAATAGAAAAAACCAAATGAGCAAGCATCGGTATAATCATGAGCCCGATTAAAAGGGCAGAAATCATCGCAAAGGTTTTTGTAAAAGCAAGTGGCCTGAACAATTTTCCTTCGGCAGCTTCCATGGCAAAAACGGGTAAAAAACTTACAATTGTTGTTGTTAATGCTGTAATAACCGCACCAGCAACTTCTGTTGTCCCCTCATAAATAACATTTAACAGCCTTTTCCCTTTTGCGCCTAAATTTTCCGGCAGTTCGAGATGCCGGATTATATTCTCCGTAAATACCACTCCTACGTCGACCATTACTCCAATGGCTATTGCTATTCCCGACAGAGCAACTATATTGGCATCAACACCAAAACGCCGCATGACAATAAAAGTCATTAAAACTCCAATCGGTAAAATACTTGAAATAAGAAATGATGCCCGAAGATTTAATACCAGGACAATCACCACTAAAATACTAATGAGTATTTCTAATGACAATGCTTCTTCCAATGTCCCCAGAGTTTCTTTAATAAGCCCTGTCCTGTCATAAAAAGGAACAACTGTTACTTTTGAAACTGTCCCGTCAGCAAGGATCTTAGAAGGAAGTCCCGGTGAAATCTCTTCAATTTTTGCTTTAACATTGCCAATCGCTTCCATCGGATTTGTTCCATACCGGGCAACCACAACTCCACCTACAGCTTCGGAACCACCTTTGTCAAGTCCTCCACGACGGGTAGCGGGACCAAAATTAATTTTGGCAACATCCTTTAACCGGATTGGCACATTATTCCTGACTGATACTACACTTTTTTCAAGGTCTTCAAGGCTTTTAACATACCCCAATGCCCTTACAAGATATTCGACACGGTTAAATTCAATAGTACGGGCGCCAATATCAAGGTTACTATTTTTAACAGCCAAAATAATTTGAGCCACATTTACCCCATGAGCTTTCATCGCATTAGGATCAATATCAATCTGGTATTCTTTTACAAATCCACCAATTGATGCAACCTCTGAAACACCTTCAGCGGAAGTCAATGAATATTTCACATAGAAATCCTGAATAGTCCTCAATTCATGCGGATCCCATCCCCCTGCCGGTTTATTGTTTTCATCGCGCCCCTCAAGTGTATACCAATAAATTTGCCCAAGAGCAGTGGCATCAGGACCTAAAGCCGGAGTTACATCTTCGGGTAATGTGCCTGAAGGCAATGAATTTAATTTTTCCAAAATCCGTGTACGGCTCCAGTAAAAATCAACATCATCGTTAAAAATGACATATATAGAAGATACACCGAAAATAGAATTGCTTCGGATGGTTTTAACTCCCGGAATACCAAGAAGCGAGGTAGTAAGCGGATAGGAAATCTGATCCTCAATATCCTGAGGCGACCTACCTGCCCATTGAGTATATACAATTTGCTGGTTTTCGCCTATGTCCGGAATCGCATCAACCGGAACCGGATCGTTTGGTAAAATACCGATATCCCAACCAAATGGCGAGGTAATAACTCCCCACACAATAAATGTGGCCAGCACCAGTAATGTTACCAATTTGTTTTCCAGGAAAAACCTGATAATTTTATTTAACATGCCATATTTATTATGATTTAATAATACAACTTAAAATTACAACTTTTTTTTAAAGCAATAATCACAATGAACCTTTACCAAGGGAAAGATTCAACTTATCATAATAAATTTATAAAAGGAATGCCTGTCTCTTTGATAGAGAAATTTGAATTTTAACCGGAGGAGGTGATTTAGCTATTTCAAAATCCTGCCGATCCGAAATTAATTCTTCATCCAGTTGGTCTATTAACATTGCAAAACCAAATAAATCAAATTCGGCAGAAACCGGAATTTCGGAAATAGATGCTAACGAATAATCTTCATTAACCTGATAAAAGCTTGTTTCATTATGACAACATCCTGCCATATTACAACACGATTCAGGTTCATCAAAAAGTGCTACTGAAATTACCTCTCCTCCACAATAATGTTTTGAAATAGCCAAACCCATTGTTGAAACCAACAATAGTAGCGATAAAATAATATGGCTTGTTTTTCTTAACATTTTTATTTAATGTGATAACAAAGAAACAATTTTAAAAATAAATAGTTTTATAATACTTTGGAATTAAGTTATATAATTTCTTGAAACTGATTTATACTTTATCAAGTGGTTTTCGTTTTTTGTTTTTTATTTTCTTAAAATGAGAAGGTGATAAACCTGTTATTTTTTTAAACTGGTTTGATAAATGCTGAACACTACTATAACCAATCTCGTATGCAATTTCATTTAACGAGAGTTCATCATACACCAATAATTCTTTTACCCTTTCAATTCTTTGATTAATGATATATTTTTCAATTGTTGTGCCTTCAACCGAGGAAAACAGATTGCTTAAATATGAATAATCGTAACCTATTTCCTTCGAAAGGAAATCAGAAAAATTAATATACTCCGGTTTTTCATTGTGATGATGAACTAACTTAATAATCGAAGTTTTTATAAGATCAATAATTTTACTTTTTCTATCATCGATTAATTCAAATCCATTTTCTTTTAAAACTTCACTAATTTTTTCAATCGAAGTATTTTTGGGTATATTAACAACTTCAACTTTTCCAAGTTCAATATTCTTAACTGTAATACCCAACTTGGTTAGTTCTTCGTTAACCACCTTAATACAACGGTTACAAACCATGTTTTTAATATGAAGGATATTTCTTTCCATCCACAGTAAATCTTAATCAAATGTATTTAATTTTCCCTAAAAGTGCTTCCGAAGACTGAATCAATCAAATAAAAACACCTCCTCAATCGACAATTTAAAAATTTGCGATATATCATATGCAAGTTTTAAAGATGGATTGTATTTCCCCTTTTCCAGAAAAACAATTGTCTTTGGTCTGACATATGCCATTTTAGCCAAATCCATCTGGGTAAGGCTATCTCGGGCTCGTAATTCTTTAATTCTGTTCTTCATAGAATTTTTTCTTAACAACAATTTTTATAATAAAGAAAATTATAGCAGAAAGCAGAATTCCGCCTCCAAGCATAGTTTCAGTATTTGGAAAATAATCTTTAAAAAATGAATATAAAAAGCCACATATACATAGATGCCTGATAGCCGGCTTTATATTTAAGCTGATTACTTAACTCGTCTTCAACAGGCAATCCTAGTTTTTCTTCCTTATCTTTTTTAAGCGCCCTGGCAAATGCCACCACCCCAACCAGAACAATTAGGATAAAAATAAAAAGGTCAATACCTTTGAATAAGTCAGTCCCCCTTTCAAGAGCAATAAAACCCCAATAACAGCCATTAAAATAACGGAGCTAATCAACAATGTTTTTCTATTATTCTTCGTAATCGAATAATGTTAATTATACACAAAAAACACTTCCATCCATTTTGGGCAAAATAACCAAGCACAACTAAGAATCGGCAAAATAAATCTGCTTGATGCCCGATTTTATAGTTCAGGACCCTACCAACGGAAACTTTTACTATGTTGAAGTAAAATACAGGAAAAACGGCAAATTCAGGCTAAACAACCCTATACCCGATTACACGTATAAAGAC